>CAZASA010000188.1:0-1553 GCA_964487685.1 uncultured Planctomycetales bacterium | reverse complement strand
GTTCTTATCTTCTTCTTCGATCAATTGCGCCAGTTCCTGCTTGACGTCATGGGCCGATATATTTTTATTGTCTTTCTTTGAAGCATGATTGGAAAAAAAGAACTTGAGGGGGAAGAGTCCTTGGGGCGTATTGATATATTTGTTACTGATAGCCCTGGAAATAGTTGATTCACACCGCTGTAGATCATCCGCCACTTCTTTAAGGGTCATGGGCTTGAGGGACGGATCTTCACTGTCAAAGAATTCCTTCTGATGTTTTAAGATGTATTGGCCAACCGCCGTCAAAGTCTCACCGCGCAGATGGATGTTCTTAATAAAATTAATGGCCCGGGTGACCTTTTCCTTTATAAAATCGTGGTCCTCCTTGGATAAATTAGGCTGATTAAGCAAATTTCGGTACATTTGGCTTATCCGAAGTTTGGGCAGGCCATTTTTATTGGTTTCAATGGTCTGTTGGCCTTCTTCATTCTTGCGGATGTAGATATCCGGTTCTACATAAATTGTCGGGTCTATAGGGCGGTAATTACGCACAGGTTTCGGTTCAAGGGAAGAGATCAGGTTTGCCGCTTGAGTGGCCTCTTCAATACTGACTGATAATTTTTTTGCCAATGCTGTATAACGCTTGTTCCCCAAATCTTCCAAATATTTTTCCACGATACGAATAGCAATGTCCCGGTAAGTTGAGGCGCGGCTTTGCAATTGGACGATCAGGCATTCTTTAAAGTTTGGGGTGGCAATGCCCACCGGATCAAAATTCCGGACAGTATTTAAGGCTTCCTTGACCGTTTGAATCTGGGAGACATCCAAAGCATCCGCTATCTCTTCACAGCTTATATGTAAGTAACCATCCTTGTCCAGATTACCTATGATAAATTCACCGATCTTCCGTTTCAAGGGGTCAGACACTTCCCAATAAAGCTGTTGGAAGAGATGGTCTTCCAGGGTCATCATGTTTGAAGCATTGGAAGATTCAAATTCACGGTCTTCTTCTTCAGATAAAGACCCCTTTATATTAGAGGTAGACAGGCTTACAATGGCGTTCATTTGTTCTGCATTGATCTCGGTACCATCAAGCTCAGCTTCCAGCAGGGGATTATCTTGTAATTCTTGGTCGATCGTGGCCGCCAATTCAGCATGAGGCAGCATTAAAAGTGCAATTGATCTCTCGAGAGACAATGAAAAAGTGGTTTTTTGAGTTTGGATCCTTGATGTATTTAAATGCATGGAATAAATATACCATATTTAAAATTAATTGCAAACAGTAATGATCCATGAGCAGGAATGTAACATATTATCTATTAATAGTTTATGGAAATTTCTTAAGGGCCGTTTATTTATCTGGTAATATACTTGAATTATGATATAATTTCCGCCATTGTCCTGGTATGTCCTGGACAGTAGTGTTCATTCTTTTATACAGTTGGTCAATGAGGGATAGACTGAAATCATCTGAGAAAAATATTTTAACCCATTATAAAACATAGAGTTAACACAGGTTTGGAGTTTTAAACTTGTGCTTGGTACGCAACTTGCTATATGTTTGGTAATGAACA
>CAZASA010000187.1:0-1605 GCA_964487685.1 uncultured Planctomycetales bacterium | reverse complement strand
AGGTGGAGTTCAATGGAATCGATGTCTTGTCCTTTTCCCATCCAACAATACCCTCAAGTACTGCTTGCCCACGGCGGCGGCGGTAAACTGATGCAGCAGTTGATAGACAAAATGTTTACCCATGCTTTTGGTCCAAAACCAGCCAATGGTTTGCATGATTCAGTGGTGTTAACCCTTTCTGCTAAGAAAATTGCCTTTACCACGGATTCCTTTGTGGTGCATCCACTATTTTTCCCAGGGGGTGATATCGGGACCTTGGCCGTCAACGGCACTGTCAATGACCTGGCCATGTCAGGCGCCAAACCTTTGTATTTAAGTTTGGGATTTATTATCGAAGAAGGCTTGAGTATGGAATTCCTTTGGAAGATCGTGGGCTCGATTAGAAAAGCGGCGGATGAGGCAGGTGTAACAATTGTTACAGGAGACACCAAGGTGGTAGACCGCGGCAAAGGAGACGGCATTTATATCAATAGCTCCGGGATCGGGGTCGTTGAACATGACCTTAATATTGCACCGGCCAAGATCAAAGCAGGGGACGCAATATTGATCAATGGGGACATTGGACGTCATGGGATTGCCATCATGGCGAAACGGGAGAATCTTGACTTTGAAACAAGCATTGAAAGTGACTGTGCCCCGTTAAATGACATTGTTGCCCGTTTGATCAAGGGTGGTATTGAAATTCATTGCATGCGAGACCTTACACGCGGCGGATTGTCCAGTGCTCTTAATGAGATTGCCCAAGACGCATTAAAGTCCATCCAGATCGATGAAAGGGCGGTTCCGGTTCTGGAACAAGTAGCTTCTGCCTGCGCTATCATGGGCTTTGATCCTCTATATGTGGCCAATGAAGGCCGTTTTATTGTTTTTATCCCTCAAAAACAAGTTACCAAAGCCTTAAAGATCATGAAAAACCATCCTCAAGGCGAAGACGCCTGCCAAATAGGTGAAGTCCTCACGGAAAAAAGACCCATCGTATCGCTCAAAAGCTTCATCGGCACCGACCGCATCCTGGACATGATCAGCGGCGAACAACTCCCCAGAATTTGTTAATATTCCTAATATAAGTTTGTCTATTCATCAATACTAAAAACTTGCTTTTTGTCAAATATATGCTATATTTGAACCATCCGAACAAGAAAGCGTTATCTCTAAATTCCCCCTCTTTTTTTAAAGAGGGGGTTAGGGGGAGTTCTTAAAAAATGTTCAAACGCCTAATATCATCAATTCTCTGCCTTACATTCTCATTAAGTAATATCCAGTACACCCACGCCCAAAGCGTAGAGACGCCATTTATGGCGTCTCTTCCTGAACCTGGCACAATGGTAGGCGAGTCAGCGCCATTTACGCCCTTGGCCTTAAAAGGCCTGATCGTCAATCCCAAAAAACCCTTAGAATTCCAATTCATCGTAGATACCGGCAATTCCTTTTCTAAAAATATGTCATCCCCGAATGCTTTAATCGGGGATCCACAACAAGAACAACTAAAACAACAAGCCACCCAACTAGTAAAATACTTCTTAGCAGGCCTAACCATCCCAGAAGGCGATCTATGGGTCAACTTAAGTCCGTATGAGAAAAACAGAATGGTCCCCGAAGCCCTTG
>CAZASA010000186.1:0-1674 GCA_964487685.1 uncultured Planctomycetales bacterium | reverse complement strand
GTATTTTGAAGCATCGATTTATTTTTTCTGATATAGCATTAAAGTGCCTTTTGGGAAAATGCCAAAGATCAATGTTCGCTTAGGGGTGTTAAGCTACAGCATTTATTATCAGAATAAACGTTTAGATCAGGGGGTGCTGCAGCTTAGTAGGACCCCTAATGATATCACTATTACAGTACCTTTGAAATTATTGGGTAATCCCCAAAAGATCCTCACTAGCGCCAGGACCTCGTTGGGAAATTTCCCATTAGACAATGCCTCGTGGGTCGTTGTAGAACTTCAGCAATAAAATTATGAAGCCAGTCATCAAGCAAGCCTTTATAACCGCTTTTGCCGCAGTAACCTGTCTGTATATTGCCCAATGGTTTAAACTGCCTCAGCCTTTTGGGCGGTGATGAGTTCGATCATTGTCATGCAATCCGATGCCGGTGCCACCATTAGTGCCTCGTGGATGAGGCTTGTCGGTACTTTTGCCGGAGCATTGGTGGGAGGGTTATTCTTAGCTCTTTTGGGTTATCATGTTTGGTCTTTCGGTTTGGCTGTTGGGTTGGTGGTTGTGACTTGTGCCATTTTAAAGTTGATAGAAAGTTATCGTATAGCTGCTGTGACGGTGGCCATTGTGATGCTGACCGGGAATTCCGCTTCACCGTGGACCACGGCCGTATACCGTTTTTTTGAGGTTTCTTTCGGCATCATCGTGGCGCTTTGCATCTCAGCTTTATTTAATCCATCTTATGTATATCAACAATTGATTCTTCTTCTTAAGAAGTGTAAAATAAAATCATGAAATTACTCTACACAAAACGTTCGCCGTTTGCCCGTAAGGTCAGGGCCATTGCTTTAGAAAAAAATATTCCATTAGAGTTGATTGATGAAGACCTGCAGAAAAAATCCCAGCGTCTTTTGGAAGCCAATCCCTTGGGAAAAGTGCCAACACTAATATTGGATAATGGCACTACAATTTTTGACAGTTCCGTCATCTGTCAGTATTTGGATGGGCTTCGTGATAATCCCGTGATGATTCCGCGTGAAGCAGGGGAGCGCATTGAAGTGTTAAAGTGGGAAGCTTTTGCCGATGATTTGATGGTTGCCGCCATTAATCTTTATATGGAAAAGGTCCGCCACCCGCAAGATTTTCATAGAGATTTTACCGCTGCAATGGAAATGAATATTTGTTTGGCCTATGGGTATATTGACAAGAACTTATCAAAGCTAAAAGTTTTTAATTTGGCATCTATAGCTGTTGCTTCAGCCATTGGTTATATTCATTTTCGCCTGCCTCATTTAAAAGTGAAGGGGACATTGGCCCAATGGTTTGAAGAAATCTCCCAGCGTCCCAGCATGACTCAAACATTCCCGGTGGTTTAAAGATGGCTCGTCGCAAACTTGACGTCAGGCGCAATCACGCGGTTAAACTTCCTAATGGCCGCACTGTCCGCATTACTTATATCAACCACCCTGGCGCTGTGATCATCGCTCCATTTTTAAATAAAAATACCGTTGTCATGATGCGTCAATTCCGTCCGGCGCTCAACAAATATATTTATGAGTTACCTGCCGGTACCCTTGATCCCAATGAATCCATAGCTGCCTGCGCCCGTCGGGAATTGCTGGAAGAAACTGGCCTTTTAACCAGGAAACTGACAAAATTAGGCTCCATTTATCCGGTGCCCG
>CAZASA010000185.1:0-1714 GCA_964487685.1 uncultured Planctomycetales bacterium | reverse complement strand
AAAGCAGGGGATATTGGGTATTGCTCCGCCAAAGGCCGGGGTCAAGCATGTCTTTCCAGTTGTATTGGCCTAAGAATATGAATTTTGCTTTCAAGTTCCAGCAGGACCACGCGTCCCATCCGCCCAACGGAAAATAATGGGCACAGACAGCCAGCGGAATGGCTAAGAGGCCAAGGATGAGAAGCCCTAAACCCTGTTCCTTGGTTAATTTTATTTCCTCTTTGTACGATTTCCAATTCTTAAGGTTATAATCTTTAGGGTTTGTCAGGAGGAATGTCCCCAGCAATACGATCCCGATGGGGATAAATCGGTTGAATTGACCGCCAAGGATATGCGTGTAAAAAGCCGTAGTCCCGATTATCCCAAAACCCAACCCTAAGGCCAATAACAGATGCAACATGAGATTGATGCGTTTGGTGATCAATTGCCGGATCAACAGGAAGCCTGCCGCAAAACTTATAATTATGCCCAAGAAATAGATCATTGATTAGATACCGTTTGGGTTATAGGCTAAAATAATACCGTTATGGGCCTTCAAGGGAGTTAGTCCTAAACGTTTGATATTATCCATGGCCGTCTGGAAGCTGGTGCAATCAAAGATCACCCAATGATATTCAGTGTGATTAAGCATTAAAACAGTGGGCGCCAGCGTATATTGGGCCAGCTCAAATTGGGCGATGTTCCGGGTTTGATCAAGGTCTTTGTCCGTAAAATAACCGACGCTGCGGATATCTTTGAAAACATCTTTTAAACCCAGGAATTGGAACCCCAGGCTGTGCATGGGAATTGTCTTACGGTCACAAAGTTGGAAAATAGCCTGGCCATAGGCTGTTAAAAGGTCAAAAGCCGCCACTAAACTTAAAACTATCAGGAAGGTGATCTTTAACTTCTTCATGAATAGCTATTCTAATGCAAAGATAAAGCGATTGACAATCAATAAATCCTGAAAGAAAGACTTTGGGATTTAGATGAGTTTCAGTATAATGAAATGAATTTACTATAACAGGAGAAAAGAATGATCTCTATAGGCGTTATTGGCTGCGGGCATTGGGGGCCTAATCATATCCGTATTTTTTCCCAGTTGCCCAATTCCCGCGTATTGGTTTGCGCAGATCTTGACGAAAAGCGGCTTGCATCCATTCAAGCGTCATTCCCTGATACACAGATCACCAAAGATTATACCGATATCCTGAAAAATCCCGCTATTGATGCTGTCGTGATAGCTGTTCCCACTAATGCTCACTTTAAAATTACCCAGGAAGCTTTATTGGCGGGCAAGCATGTATTGTGTGAAAAACCTTTAGCGATGCGTGCCGAGGAATGTTTACTGTTAGGGGACCTGGCTAAAAGGCTTGGCCGGATATTAATGACCGGGCATATTTTTGTTTTTAATCAAGGCATCGTCAAATTACGTGAGTATATTGCTTTAGGCGAGATGGGCAAGGTCCATTACGCGCATTCCGAGCGTACTAATCTGGGGCCATTTAGGTATGATGTCAACGCCCTTTGGGACTTGGCACCCCACGATATTTCGATCTTTAATTTTCTTTTCAACAGCGCTCCGGTATCGGTTTCGGCAAGAGGGCATAAATGCCTTGGCGGCAATTTGGATGATCTGGGATTCGCCACCATTGATTATCCGGACAATATCATGGTCAATGTCCATGTCAGTTGGCTGGACCCTAAAAAAGTGCGTCAGATCACCGTCGTGGGA
>CAZASA010000184.1:0-1743 GCA_964487685.1 uncultured Planctomycetales bacterium | reverse complement strand
TGGCATTGGCTGTCTCGCTGTCCTGGGCATAGACATTGCGCTGGACGAAAATATCAGTCACATTTTTGACCACGTCCTGTGCTTGATGGGGATCAGTTGAAATATATGAAATATCAATAATGTCCTGGTCAGCAGTAAAATTGATCTGATTTTGGAGCTTTTTGATGTATTGTTCCAATCCTATTTGGGAGTGGATATTCTTGTCCAAGCGCAGGCGTTTGATCAATTCATTAAGATTGTCCCAGCTAAGCATTGTTTCTTTGATTGTTTGGATACGCTGGGAAACAGAGGTCGAGACTGTAATATTATTAAGGAGCGGATTGTCGTTCTTGGCCTCCTCAACCAGTATCTTGATGGAAGAAAGATATTGTTTAGGCAAGATCAAGGAAGTGCATATCCCTAAGACCAGCCCTGAAAAACACGGGATGATAATAAACCATTTACGTCTAAAGAAGACCTTTAAATATTCGATGATACCATGCTGCATTTTTTCCATGTTATCCCCTAACTTACTTTAAAATGCGTATTTAGCCGCTCCGCCTGCTCCGGCTACCTGAGACACAGGAGTTGTCACTGGGCTGACAGCCCTCATGGCCTTAGCCAGGAAGGTGGCAGGCACATACAAACAGTCGCCTGGATGCAAGACATAATTCTCGCGCAGATCACCCTTGTAAAGCAAAGCTTCGACATTGACTTTTTTTCTGACGACCTTGCCCGTTGCCGCTGGTGTGAATATGGATGCGCTATCTGTCGCCGCGGAACCAATAAGAGGTAAACCCGCCGCTAATAAGGCGTCGCGGACAGTGATCGTGTCCCCATGCATAGGGATCCTTCCGGGATTGGCCACTTCGCCAACCACATAGACGATCTTACTGTTATAGCCTGTAATTTTAATGGTGATCTCAGGCTTGATGATATACATGGATAATTTTAGGGTCAAGAGATCGATCGCCTGGTCCTTGGTAAGACCCGCCAAAACTATATCTCCCACAAATTCATATTGGACTTTGCCTTCTTTATTGATCGTATATTCCCCGCTGACCTCCGGATGGCGCATGACAACAATATTGATCACATCATCAGCACCCAGGGTGTATTTGCTGTTTTGCTCAACATAGATCTGAGCCCCATGATAGTTCTTGAACTCATCGGTAGTCATGGTCGCCTTGATCTTATCATCATTGGAAGCTTGGGCTTCTGCACTAGCTTTTTGGTCGGCTTCACTTTGCTGAATATATCCTTGATTCTGGGCATCCAGCTGTTTTAAAGCATCTTGGGCAAAAACTGGTGGGATAAACCAAGTTAACATTGATATCAGAAGCATTTGAACCGTTAAAATTCTTGAACTTTTCATCTTAAAATCCCCCTAAACAATAAACTTATTCTACTTCTATAAGAATTTCGTGTAATTGACGGATATGTGTCAGGTCATTTTCATCATAAACGCGCCAGCTTCTCCAATTACGGAGGGGCTTTTTGATCTTACCCATTTTTTCCCATCTGACGATGGTTTTGGCACTGATACCCACAATTTGGGCCACTTCAGTGATGGTCATACGCCTTTTAATATCTGTTGTGATCATTGATCTATTCTCCCACATTACCTTGTTTCCTTACATATAGCAAAATGCATACCAAATGTAGGGTTAAAATCCGATAATGCGTTAAGTCCTTGAAAAGTATAGTATTATTACTGAATAAGTCTATTATACCTGGGTATAATAGGACTATTTAACCTGTTGG
>CAZASA010000183.1:0-1764 GCA_964487685.1 uncultured Planctomycetales bacterium | reverse complement strand
GGTTACCCGTCGGGGCTTAAAAAAGAACAGATCCCCTTAGGGGCGCGTGTCATTTCCGTGGTGGACGCTTTTGAGTCCATGGTCCAAGGAAGGCCCTATCGCTCGTCGCTGTCTATCGAATTCGCCATCAAAGAACTCATCCATTGCAGGGGCACACAGTTCGATCCCAAAATTGTCGACGCCTTTGTAAAACTCGCCTCACAAAAAAAATTCAGAAAACTCTTGTCTTCTCTTAAGTCATAGAACTATAATGACTTAAATCGAGTTGCACAAAATTTTATTATTAAAATTCTTGCCCTTATGGAGTTATATATATGAACATTAATTATAAACAGCCTCAATTCGAGCTTTTTCCTGCCAACTCCGCCACTTTAGAAGATATTAACAAACCCAGGTTTCTTTTAGCTAATTTGACCCTCTCGGTAGAAAGTCTTGTCATTTTCGCGATTTTGGGTATAATGGTGGCGCTTTTTGCATTTTCCTTGGGAGTGGAACGAGGGAAGCATATCGCGGCCCAGTCCCTGGATGAGCGGGTTTCCGCCGCCTGGAATGTCGGTGCCCGGACCCTGGCCGTGCCTGCGGCCGTGGCCGTACCGGTGCAGGCCAGCATGGCGATCCAAAGACCTATGGTCAACCATGGATTTTTGGTAGGTACTGGGAGCCGATACACGCTTCAGTCAGCCACCTACGGGACTGAAGCTTATGCCCGTCAGGACGCTTTATCCTTGAATGCAAAAGGCTTTAAAAGTTTTCTAATCAAAAGCGGTAAGTTCTGGTTGTTATGCGTCGGAAGCTTTAACAGCAAAGATATGGCCCTGGCGTATTTGAGAAAATTGCCGGGCGAGTACCGTTCAAGTCAAGTAAGGAGATATTGATGTCATTACATTCGTCATTAAAGATCGACAGGGCCAGTGTCACCCAACGGTCCGTACAGACGCGCATTGAGCGTATCAAGGAATTGATGAAAAAGGGCCTTTGGAAAGAAGAGACCGGTGTCATCGGTTTGCCAAAGACAAAGATCGTCCGTATCAAGGCCAAGAAGAAGATCAAGGCCGAAGAAGCTGACGGTGCCGCTCCCGCCGCTGGTGCTGCCGGCAAGCCTGCCGAGGCTGCCAAAACTGCCGCCAAACCGGGCGCAGGCGCTGCTAAAAAATAAATGACAAAAGCCTTCATTTGCTGCTCATCGGTATTCCTGGTCTTTACTTTCATGGCACCAGGATATGCCGATGAGCATTTTCCTTTTCTAGCCGAAGTCTCCAAAGCATCCGTCAATGTCCGTTCGGGGCCAAATACCAATTTTGAAAAGATCGATAAATTGGATAAGGGCGTACAAGTCGTTGTGATAGGCCGCTCGTATGAGTGGCTCAAGATCCAGCCACGAGAGACCACCAAGGAGTATATACGGTCGGATTATTTGAAAATAAATGATGGGGAAGACATCGGCGAAGTTTTGGGGAATAATGTCAATATCCGTTCTTCAGCCAATAGTAATGCGTCCTCATTGGGAGAGGTCAAGAAAGGGACCCTGGTCAAAATAATAGAGAAAGCCCAGGGCTGGGACCGGCTTAAACCGGTGGCAGGGACAGCGGCCTGGGTCCATCAGGATTTCTTGAAAGAAGTTTCAACCCAGGTGCCGGCGGCACTTTTAGCCCAAGAGGTCCAAAGATCGGCTATAACAACGACAGCCCCCATGCCTGATCTTCCCCGTAAGATCATCGTGCAATTGATCACCTTGAGGGGAACACTGCAGGCTATACCCATGGC
>CAZASA010000182.1:0-1788 GCA_964487685.1 uncultured Planctomycetales bacterium | reverse complement strand
TCGGAGAGGAAAGTCCGAGCTCCAAAGGATAATGCATCCCGATAACGCGGGACCGTTAGCAATAACGAGGATCAGAGCTACAGTGACGATACTCCTGAAAGGGAGGGTGAAACGAGCAATCTCTGCATGGAGCAATGCCAAATAGGGGAGAAATCGAAAGATACGGGGTGATCCGCTCTCGTCATACTCTCGGGTAGGCTGCCAGATACCCTGTAAACATGCGGGGTGTTAGTCAAATGGCCATCGCCCGCAAGGGTCACAGAACTCGGCTTATTGACTGCTTTTTAATAGGGGTCAACTCCCTATTATTTAGGCAGGATGAATTAAAATAATAGGGAGTTGACCCCTATTAAACCCCTATTAAAACATCGGAGGTCATTGAAATGTCAGGTCATTCTAAGTGGGCAAAGATCAAACATAAAAAGGGCGCTGAAGACGCCAAACGCGGCGCCTTGTTCACAAAATTAAGCAAGGAAGTCACAGCGGCGGCCAAAGAAGGCGGTCGTAATATTGATACCAATTTCCGTTTACGCGCGGCGATCGCCCGTACCCGTGAATACAATATGCCTCAAAGTAACGTCGAGAACGCCATTAAAAAGGGTACCGGTGAGATCCCCGGGATCATTTTTGAGAATGTCGTTTTTGACGCGTACGGCCCAGGCGGTGCGGCACTTTTGATCGAAGGCCTGACCGATAACAAGAATCGTACCACGGCGGAAGTCCGTAATTTATTGAATAAAAGGGGCGGTTCCATGGCCGGTGCCGGGTCCACGGCTTTTATGTTCACCAAAAAGGGATATCTGGAAGTTGATAAAAGCAAATCCACGGAAGACATTGTCATGGAAATCGCCATTGAAGCCGGCGCTGAAGATGTCAAAACCGATGGTGAAACTTTTGAAGTTTTCACTGATCCGACCAGCTTTGAAGCCGTACGGGTGGCGTTTGCGGCCAAGAACATTGAAACGATCACAGCCGAAATAACCATGATCCCAACATCGACGGTCAAGGTCGAAGGCAGCGATGCCAAGAACCTTTTAGGTCTAATCGAGCTCCTGGAAGAGAACGAAGACATCCAGCACGTGCACGCTAACTTTGACATTTCTGATGAAGAATTGGCCAAGCTGGCCGAAGAATAATCTATGCGCATATTAGGCATTGATCCCGGTCTTATCACGACGGGATATGGCGTCGTTGATATTGTCAATGGCGGCGTCAAGGTCCTCGAGGCGGGCATCATTGAGCCTGACCGCAAAGCGCTCTTCGAGCAAAGGCTTTTTAAGATCCATCTGCACATCACCACCCTCCTGGAAACATATCATCCGGATATCGTTGTTTTGGAGAAACTCTACACCCATCATAAGCATCCGCCTACCGCCGCGATCTTAGGCCATGTGCGCGGGGTGATCTGTTTAAGTGTAGCCCAGGGCAACGCCCAGTTGGTCGAGCAGAGTGTTAAGCGCATCCGCAAGGCCCTGATCGGCAACGGGAATGCCACCAAGGTCCAGATGCAGGGATTTGTGAAAAGACTGTTGAATATTAAATCCGAAGGGTTTAAATTAGATGCCAGTGATGCTTTATCCCTGGCGTTAGGGCAAGCCCATATGATGCGGTATAAATTGACATGATCACAGCTATCAAAGGCAAGGTTTCCCGTCAAGGTGAGTCAGCTATTACTCTTGATACCAACGGGTTGAGCTACGAGATCTTGACACCGACCTCAGTCCTGCAGAGGGTCAAAGAAAATCAAGATAGCGATGGCAATATACGTTTAATCACGTATCATTATTA
>CAZASA010000181.1:0-1832 GCA_964487685.1 uncultured Planctomycetales bacterium | reverse complement strand
GACGCGGAAGAAAAGGCGATAAAAATGGCATTGGCTGTACGAGGAATGGAGCGGTTGGTTTCTCAAATGATGGTTGAAGCAAAGGCAAGCGGTGTTAAGGAACTTCATGAGAATAATTTCTTTGGTGCACTTAAATGGTTGTGCCCGCTGTATCCAATTTGTTAAACGAGGTCAAACTTGGATGATCGTTTGAAAAATTCTTTTGATTTTTTAAAAGCAACAATAATTCAATTTATTGGTCTTAGCACTGGTGTTTTAACTTTGGAAATTTCGTTTAAAAAGGATATCGCGGGACCAAACATAACAGCGGACGTTAAGATGTGGCTTTTGTGGTCATGGTTCTCATTTTTGATTTCTGTATTTTTTGGATTGTGGACGTTGCTTGCCTTGACGGGAACGTTGGCTTCGAAAAAGAAAATGACACCTGATGAGCTTTATAAGGCGAATATTCGTTTTCCATCGCTTCTTCAGATTCTTTTTTTCTTGGCCGGACTGATTTGCACCTGCATATTTGCTTGGCTCGGCATTTGACCAACTAACAAAAATTATGAGGGGTTTCGAGTGAGTTTACCGAAGTATGACTGGTGTGAAATTGGAAATGCTAAAAAAACACGAGACTTAACTCGCAATCTTTTTGAGAATTACTTGCAGGTTTTAGAGGCTTCTGGTCGTATGGCCTATCCATGTGGTTGGGTATGGCCGGGGCCACTCAGTATTAGTAGAGATATTTTTGTTGTCCGTTCGTTTGTTAAAGACCAAGTCGTGAAATATATTGAGGTAAATCTGAAAAGTCTGGATGTTCTGAAAGTTCGACAAGCCATCACGGCATATCTCCCAAAAGATGGAGACCCTGAGAAAGAATTAATAGTCGGATATCTTAAGGATGCGGTGTCTTATCTGACACTCCTTGAAGGAATGATCACAAAACATAAGGATTCAAGTAGAAAAATATTGAAATCAGTCTTTTCGATTATCAAAAATATTTCCCCGGCAGCACTTTTTACGGCATGGGCTGTTCATTTGAATGTGTTGTCCTCGTTGCCATTGCCCCTCAGTTTGTCTATTTGTGCGGCTTGGATTGGCGCGTATTATCTTTTCATCGTGATTGCAGTTCCTTTTCATGATTCGGATTATCGTCGCCATCTATTGTTTGAAGGATATATGGGTACGCCAGGTGACGGTATTAAACCGTTATCACCTCCGTTATCCCGATACGAAGAAGCTTTGTACACACATCTTGGGGTTCCAAGGCCAATTGTGATTTCTTGGGATCTGCTAGTTGCTTTTTTAAATTATTTTCTTCTTATTTGTTTTGTTGTGGCTACTCTTTACTATTTGCCTCTTATGGGAAAGGCAAAAACTGTTGTTGGTGGTTTGGGGTTCTTATTCATCCTTCAGCAGACCAACCACCTTTATTGGCTCTTTAGACTTATAAAGATTCGATACCCGAATCGTAGCTTTTGGCATATAGGGTGGTGTGCTGTTTTGGAATGAACGGAATTAGAAATTTCCTAACTATTTTGCCCAATAAGACATATAAAAAAAGCCCAACCGATTTTAATAATCGATCGGGCTTTTTAGGGGCAGAAAACTACTTTTCTTATATTCGCTTTTCGGCAAATATTTCTTTTACTCGTTTTGGGTCGTAGAACGCATTCCAGCTATAGATATCAGCGAGTGCGGCTACATTCTCAAAATCGTGTGGTGCTCTGAGTTCAGCTAAGACAGATTGGTCGAGGGTTTTCTTATCGAAATCCACGACCATAAATTCCATTGGTTCTTTAGAACTCGTCAACACATCTTCGATTCTGCCGTCATCCACTATAATCACG
>CAZASA010000180.1:0-1901 GCA_964487685.1 uncultured Planctomycetales bacterium | reverse complement strand
GACCCATGCGGTGGAGGGAGAGTTTTATGACATTATGGGTGAGGAAGACGAATTGGCCTTTTGCCCTTTAAGCCATTTAGATGATCCGAGCGAACAAAAATGGGCGTGCAGCTGGATCGAAAGGACCGTGTCCATGCAAGGAGTTGCCATGGACCCGGCGATCCGGGCCGCTATCGAGATGGCTGTGCGTGATACCAGCAAATCTCCATCCAAGACCCTTTCAGACCTTTATTTGAACCTTCAAAATGATGATATTAAGGAAGCCTTAAAACCGTTTGTCCAGATCAAGGATGGGTACATGTCTTCTTTATTAGATGCCAAGGAAGATGGGTTCAAAAAGGGCAAGTTTCAAACTTTTGAGATTTCTAATCTGATGGGACTGGACAACAGGTTAAGCACTCCTGTTTTGCTTTATTTATTTCATAAGATCCAATGTTCTTTAGACGGGCGGCCAACCTTTATCATCATTGATGAAGGATGGTTGATCATGCTGCATGAGACTTTCATGAGCTATTGGATCGAGTTCTTGAGGACCATCAGGAAAAATAATGCCTGTGTACTTTTGGCTACTCAGAGCCTTTCAGATATCGTCAATTCACCCTATGTTAATTTCATTAATGAAAGCTGTTTTACAAAGGTCTTTTTACCAAATCCGGCCGCTAAAGAAGCGGACAATAAGAGATTTTATGAGGCCTTTGGTCTCAATGAACGGCAGGTTGAGATCATCAGCAGCGCTGTTCGTAAGAAGCACTACTACGTTGTGGCCCGTGATGTGGGGCATCGTCTTATTGACCTGGGATTGAAGAATCTGGAATTAGCCTTTTATGGGGCAGGAACTTCGGTGCAAGAAAGGCATAGGGTCAAATATCTTAGAATGAATTATGGGAAGAATTGGGTCGCCAAATGGCTGGATGACAAAGGACTAACCGCGCAAGCCCAAGAATGGATGGCAATTCAATGAAATTATTCTTATCTCTATTATTGGTCTTTAATTTTCCTTGGGTCAGCCATGCTCAAGACGTTGCGACCGAACACACTCAACTCTTAAATAATATTGAACTGATCACAGAGAATTTACGACAGCTTCAAAGCCTGGAAAATCAGATACTGATGATCAAGAATCAGGTCCAAGAGCTTAAATCAGTGGCTAATTATCAAAATAATTTTAATGATGTGGATGCCTTAAGGAACAATTTGACCAATTTGACAAACCAAGGCACTTCTTTGTCTGACAAAACCCAGGGCATATTGAACCAAATGCAGCAGGAACTGGCCAATATGCCGGTAAGCGGAACGATGATCGACCAGCAGGAATCATTAGATCAGGGGACATTAAATATTATTCAAAATGCTTTAAACAGGGCCGCACAGCTAAGGGCTTCTTATCAGCAGGTGGTGAATTCTGTAAATGCCCTGATGGATAAGAATGACCAGGCGGTGGGGCAAACCCAAGCCATGCAAACCTCTAATCAGCTTGCCGCCCAGAATATCACCCAAACACAATCCACCCAAGAACTGCTAAGTGAACAAATTTCCATGCAAGCTGCCATGATGAGCAAACAGCTCCAGGAAGAACAGGATGAAGACAATAAAATGAAACAGATCTTTAATGCCCAGGATGATGGCAGCAGTATTGTTGGGCAAGAGAACACAAGTCAATGACTACGGACATCATTAATCAGCTTATTAATCAATATACAGGCGGTATAACGGGCCTTCAGGTGGGTAGTATTGCGCTTGGCAAAGAGTTGTTCAATGTCATTGCGCTTATCTCCATCGCTATGTTAGCGCTCAATCATTTATTAAGGAAAAATGTGGACCTTTCTGATGCGAATATAGACTTGATCAAATGGCTAATTTATTTAGATTTCTTTTATCTATTTATAACTAACTACCCGGCC
>CAZASA010000179.1:0-1912 GCA_964487685.1 uncultured Planctomycetales bacterium | reverse complement strand
TTACAAATCTTAGAATCGCTCATTTCCCATACACCATCTTCTCTCAACCATGCCTCGAATTTCTCAGCGTCGCTGCCATAAAAACTTCTATTTTTCTTGAAATTGACCTTAAAACTAGCAGTCTGAGGACGTGAATCATCCTTGTTTTCCTCCAAAGAGATAATGCTATTGAGGTTATCTGATATCTTTGAGGTGCCCCTTGCATCTAATTTGCTCTTATTTGTGTGATGTATAATGACAATACTACAACCTTTGTTCTTTAATTGAACTAACCATTGTTGGATCATATTCCATGATTCAGCTTTATTTTCATCCAAATGATTGAGGTTTGAGAGGTTATCGAAGAAGATGACTTTGTATCTCTTTTCTTCCACTAACTTGGAATAATAGGCTTGGCCTTCAAGGGTGGAGATACGTGGAACCACAAAGTCTGGAAATTGCATGGGGGTGATAAAATCAACAGAGATATCATTATTATCTTTGACGACGATGTTCCAACGATCTTGAAGCTCTCGACCATCCATTTCGGCATCAACATATAAGACGGTCACAGGATCAATACAGGGAATGAATTTTAAGAATTGTCGACCTGATGCTAATGCATAAGCGCAATTCAACGCGAAAAATGTTTTACCTGTACCAGGCGGCGCATAAATCATGGCCGTTTCATTTTCTTTTAGCCAAGGGGATAAGAGCGTTCTTTTAGGTTCAATAGATTTATCCACTAATTCCTTGCTTGTTAATGGTTGAATTTTACTAATAGCATCATGAATAGGATGGTTAATGACTTTTTTATCTAAAATTTCATCTTTAGTATAGGTTTTATCTGGAATGCGATTGTCTGACATAATTAAAAGTCCTTTTTAAAAATAGTTGTCTTAAAATCCGAAGAAACATAACGAACGATATTGGCATTTGATCGAAATAAAATCTTAACAATGGCATCAATATAATCTTGATCACAAAAACCAGTGTCAAAAATTAAAATATCACAGTTGGGGACAGGCCATTCATAGATAGAAGGATCATAAAAAGGCGGTAAGCATAGCGTCCCCGGCCTAGATGTTTGAAAATTTTTAGCTTTTTCCCACGCATGATTCCCAATAAACAAATAGACATCATTTTTAATGGGGCCACTATTGATTAAACGAGATTTTAATGGTGAACCATATGGCACTAACTTCTTCATTTATTCGCCTTAAAGGGCACTATAAAGTATTGCAATCTTCGCCAAATACTTTAAAATTGCTCTTGTCCTGTTATGTATTTAGGTCGGGGGATGGTAGATCCCCCTATTTTTAGTCATTAAACCTTAAGTATATCAGCTAGCCTGACAATGAAATCCTCATATGACTTATCCCTCTGTAAGTGAAAGTACTCATCTATTAAGCGTTTTATTGCTGCATATTCCTTATAAGACATCTTAAATTCCTTGTATTTAAATCAAGCCCATGGTACCATAATCTCAATTAATATGTAAATAAAAGGATCTATCAAGTGGAAAAAGTTAAGGCGTTTCACGTGCGTGTCCCAGTATCAACCTGGAAATTCTTGAAAAAACGAGCTTTTGATAAAGAAATCTCAATGAACAGGGTTATTGCTGAATGTTTAGAGAAATTCAAAAATAAGTACGAAAAGAAGTTGACAGACAATGGCACTATGGTACCATAGCTTTATTGAAATGTGATGGTAGAGGACTGCAATCCCCTACCATCTGGCCATAAATTTACTCTGCTAGGAGAAATACCATGGGTAGTCCCATTGTAAACCGTTCCACAAAAGATTATCAACTGGTAAGTATTGCCATTGATCTAGTCCATAAGGTTTTGGGCATCAAGGATTGTAATCCTGATCTTGCTAATAATATGCATATTGCAAAGGCGTGTTCTTTAGCTGAGAAATGGAATGAGCT
>CAZASA010000178.1:0-2017 GCA_964487685.1 uncultured Planctomycetales bacterium | reverse complement strand
GATCTCGATGATCTCATCAGAGATAATGTCCTTGGCCTTGATCTCGCCTTTTTTATTGGCCTTGATATAAACTGTTTTGGGGATCTTGGAATGTGAACGGACGACCAATGCCTTGACATTAAGGACGATCTCAGTCACTGATTCCAATACTCCGGAGAGGGTTGAAAATTCATGAGCAACCCCTTCGATCTTGATCGAGGTCACCGCAGAACCTTCAATGGATGACAATAGGATACGGCGTAATGAATTACCCAAGGTAACACCATAGCCGCGTTCAAATGGCTCTGCCACGAACTTTCCATAGGTTGGCGTATAGCTATTCTCTTCGCAATCTAATCTTTTTGGCATTTGAAAATCGCGCCATTTGACACCCATATTACTCTCCTTCGGTTTTATGTCCCCGTCCGGTTGGTCTTCCGGAGGTCATACGAGTTAATAAAAGTTATCTTCCACCTTCGCCAAGGCTACGGCGGACTAACGGGAATACAACTCAACGACGAGTTGTTCGTTGACTGTATAAGTCACATCTTCACGGGTCGGAACACGCACGACCTTGATAACCAAATTCGCGGCATCCACTTGCAGCCAGCCCGGGACCTTGCGTTCTTTGGTCGTCTCGACATTGGCCTTGATATTGGCTAAAGCCTTGGCATCGGTCTTGATCTCAATGGTGTCATTGGGCTTGACCAAAAAAGACGCGATATTAACGCGGCGGCCATTGACCGACACATGGTTATGAGAAACGATCTGGCGGCCATCGGTACGCGATTTGGCAAAGCCGCCATTAAAAAGCACGCTGTCCAAACGACGTTCCAGGAATTGCAAAAGGATATGGCCTGTAACACCCTTGGTAGCGGAGGCTTTTAAGAAGTAATTACGGAACTGTGTCTCCAAAATACCGTAAATACGTTTGATCTTCTGTTTTTCACGCAATTGAATACCGAAGTTGGAAAGCTTGGTCTTTTTATTTAGACCATGCTGGCCCGGAGCGTATTCACGACGGGAAACCGCGCATTTATGCGTATAGCAGCGGGCACCCTTTAAAAAAAGTTTCTCGCCTTCACGGCGGCAAAGTCTGCAATCTGGTCCTAAATCACGCCCCATAATCTTATACCCTTCTTTTCTTGCGTGAACGGCATCCGTTATGCGGGATCGGCGTCACGTCTTTAATTGAAGTCACATGTAAACCTGCGGCCACTAAAGCACGGATCGCTGATTCACGGCCTGAACCTGGGCCTTTGACCAATACATCGACGCTCATCAAGCCTAACTCTTTGGCCCGGCGGGCGGCATCGGTCGCGGCGATCTGGGCGGCAAAGGGGGTGGATTTCTTGGAACCATGGAATCCCACCAAACCCGGCGATGCCCAGCTGATCGTATTGCCCTGCTTATCGGCAATGGTCACAATAGTATTGTTAAAAGATGCTTGTATGGTCGCAACCCCTGACGTGACACCTTTAAGATTTTTCTTCTTGGCCTTGGTTGTCTTCTTGACGGCCTGGGATTGAGCCTGGTCTTGCTTTTGTTCCGGTTTAGTTGCCATAAATTTTTATCCTGCCTTCTTAGTAGCTGGGGCTGCTTCTTTCTTAATGATATGTCCTACAACAGGCTTCTTGCCTTTGCGGGTGCGGGCATTGGTCTTGGTACGCTGGCCCCTGACCGGCAATCCTTTGCGATGGCGGATGCCGCGGTAGGTCCCGATCTCCATATGACGGCGCACATTCTCATTGATCTCACGGCGAAGGTCACCTTCGGTGACATAGTTCTTCTGGACCAAGCCGGTGATCTTGGAAATTTCTTCTTCTGTCAGATCCTTGGCGCGCTTGTCGCCGCTGATCTCAGCTTGTTTGAGGATCTGGCGGGTCCTGGTCGGCCCGATCCCGTAAATATACGGGAGCGCCGCTTCTATTCTTTTTTCTTTGGGTAGATCAATACCTAAAATTCTTGGCATATGGCTTTAACCTTGTCTTTGTTTATGTTTCGGATTGGTACAGATGACCCGCACCACCCTGTTACG
>CAZASA010000177.1:0-2082 GCA_964487685.1 uncultured Planctomycetales bacterium | reverse complement strand
TGCCACCACTGGCCAAAGCAGCCACTTGCATTCGCAACTCTTTAGCATCAGCGTCTTTCGGAAATCTGTAATCCAAAAATTTTGTTAATGCTGGTTGTTTACTTTTTAACAGTACAACAATATTTTTTCCGATATCTGACGGCCCAAGAACATCAAAATTCCTTCGAATATCCCCCGTACTTTTTCCATCATCATACGCATTAAGCAATATTGTTACATTATCTGCGCCTTGCTTTAGAAGTCCTTCTGTGAGACGATTTGACCCCGTCCCCCCAGAAAAAATCGTCATTGGCGCCGTACGGTCATACCCTCCTTCAAAAATAATATGTTCGAGCTCGAGCTCTTCTCTATCATCATTAGAAAGATGTTCACCTATGGCGCTTTTCTTTTTAATCTTTAATAAGGCCAAGATATCATCCTCGTTAGAAAGAATGCTGTTATTCTTGATATAAGCAACCATTACACTTGGAGAAGTTGCGCTTAGAACATCATTAAGGGTATGGCCATTTACTCTAGGTAGGATTCCGTCTTTTGCTAAAGCTAAAACTATACGAGCTATCTCTCTCGTTGGTATAGATCCTTCATGATCTAACGTAAGTGTCTCAAGAGTACGATAACCAGAGTTAAAAGAATAATCTTCGTATGCAACAACCTGCAATTCATCAACTAACATATTTCCAAATACGGTTGTTTGATATTCTTGGATTAATTCCTTCAGTCTCGCCACTTCATTTTTATTAAATGGCTGAGCAAAATAGGCGCCTGTAAAATGTGGCGGACGAAAAGAAGGCAATCCCCAAGATTCTCTTCTTTTTTCAATCTCATCCTGCTTTTGACCTGTGTTCAAATATGGATTTATTTCAAAAAATACGCCACCTATGGGATCCCAGCCGACTCCTGCTACCTGAATTTGGAACGCCTTTGTTTCTATACTCTGAGCCCGTTTCAACACGCCAGCCACAGGCTCATTGGTGATATCAATTGTATCCTTACCTTGATGACTTGTTAGTTCCTTCAATGTTCCCAATTTTTTATCATCCCATTGACGCTCGAGTCCTTGAACGGTCATATGTAAGCTGTCCTGATCAAGAACATATACCTTGTCGCCAAATTCTGTCTTAAGTCTTTGCAAAAACATAAGCATAAGCGCGACTGTTTGAGATGGCTTTGGGAAAAACGCTTCGTTAATACCAAACGTATTATTCCACAACCTTTCTTCTCGAGATTTCAGCCTTCCATCTTGACCAATAAATTTACGCGGTGCCGTTAATCCCGCTGAGGCAGAGATCATATCTTCGGTAATTTCACTTAATTCTGCCGTTTTACGCGCAATCTCATCATATTGATTGCGATAAATATCCCTAGGAACGTTTGTCTCTTCGCCTTCTGAACTATGCGTTACAACATTAGAATTCATTGCGGCATCTTTTTCTAAACTCACCTTCAATGCCACCATAGCCCCATCAGCTTTTACGGCTGACATCGCGCCATTACGATCTACTCTCATCCCCAATATGTTAAATCCGCCTGAAAAATACTTTCGGGCAATAGTTGTTCTTGAAGAGATTGCTTCGTCGTTGCTACTCCTCGCAATGACGCCATCAATTGGTTCTTCCTTAATGTAGTTAAACGCTCCCTTTTTATATGCCTGAAGGTATCGGTTATAAATTTGCTCTTTGACTGTCGGATCATTAACATTGACGCCGGCGATTTTGTTTTTGTTGGTGTAAACGGCTTCTAAAAGGGCGTTTTGGATGGTTTCTTTGTACCATTTGGCTAAGATTAGGGCTTGGTAGATTTGTCTTAGCGGAGCAAAATTTTTGCCGGTGTTGACTTCTTTTTCGATCTCGGGGAGGATAATTTGACGGACGATGTTAGAGGCTAATGAATGTGTTGTTCTATTAGAGATTGCCGCGTCGCCTTCGGCTCCTCGCAATGACGCACTTTTATTTAGTGCTAAATAGTCTTCGTCTAGCATGACCTTGAGCGTTGATTTGGTGACGTAAGCGGCGTTGTGGTTTTCAAATACTTGGGCTTCGTTGGGGAGGATCCAGACTTTATTAAAGGTGTTGACCGGGATAT
>CAZASA010000176.1:1276-2099 GCA_964487685.1 uncultured Planctomycetales bacterium | reverse complement strand
ATATACAGTCTATTGATCAAGATAATGATGAAATGTGGGTGCCGAGAGGTGAATGGCTTAAACGAGCAACTCAAATAGCGATGGAATTGGGAGAAAAAGCAACAGAGAGAAAGATCGTAAAAAATAAACTTTTTAGTTTATTCGAAGATAGTAGAAAAAAATGTTTTAATCCAATGCAGGATTACTGGCCTGCGGCCATCCTGGCTTTGATTATAGATAATAAATTCTCAGATAATTGGGACGATCTGGGTGATAAGGTAATTGAAATAGCAAAAGGATTTCCTGTTTCTCCAGGCTGTGATGCTCCACGTCGTTATTATGAGTTAGCAGCAAAGTGTTATCAATATGCAGGAAATCAGGAGAAAGAAAAGGGGGGTAGGCTTGCCATTGCTAAACATTGGGAAGATGAGGGGAGAAGCTTCGTTACTCCACAAGGTTGTGATGGATTTAATTTAGCGCATAGATTAGAGAAAGCGATTCATGCTTATCGTGAGGCTGGTAATAGCGAGAAAGCCGAAGAATTAATTCATGAATTAAAAGATGCAAATAAGGAAGCTATAAATCAAATGAAACCTATAAAGTCTGAGGTAGATATTACTGGTTTAATTAAATTCGTTGATGAAACAATGCAGAACAAGACTAGTAGAGAATGCTTTATAGCATTCGATTCTTTATACCAGGCTGAGGCATACGAAAAAGTCGAATCTCTTGTAAAAAGATTAGCAGAAGAAAATCCTCTGCAAGGAATGTTGGGGAAGAGTATATTAACACCAGAAGGAAATATCTCACTTAAAACACAAGGAGTTCTGACTGGAGATAAGCA
>CAZASA010000176.1:0-1266 GCA_964487685.1 uncultured Planctomycetales bacterium | reverse complement strand
CTTTGCAACGTCAACAAGTTTAAAAAGAGCAATCACCTTGATTCTAAAATCAGGAGAAGGATGGAAAGACGCTTTGCGGGGTTTACTTTCTGAAAGTATCTTTGTTCCCGAAGAAAGATTGCTTATTTTTGAACGAGCGATCATCGCTGGGATAGAGGGGGACAGGTTATTTTTTGTTCACTTAATAATTCCTCAATTAGAGAACTCCATAAGATTAATATTCGGACGGAATAAATTAAAGACAACCTCAGTGTATCCCAATGGGGTTCAGCAAGAGAGGGACCTTAACGAACTTTTGAGAGACCCTGAAGCTGATAATATTTTTGGTAAAGATTTAGTATGGGAAATGCGAACGCTTCTTATTGAAAAAGCAGGTGCTAATTTTAGAAATAGAATATGTCATGGACTCATGTCTCTGGAAGAAATAAACAATTCTCCTGCAGAGCTTTTGTTGTGGTTGGTTATCCATTTAATAGTTGGATTTCCTAGAAATTCAGATGGAGTGAAGCATGAATGAGATATTGAACAAGTTTAATAATAATGAATACAGTATTGATAATGTTAAGGAATGGGTAAAACTGGCTGATAGTTTTGACAAAAAAATTAAAGAACCCAAGAAGAAAGAGAAATTTTGGCATGAAATATTGGATTATATTCTTGAGAAGGAGAAAAAGGAAGCTAGGCAATATTTAAAGTCACATGTGTATTTAAGATTAGCTGTAAAGAAATTATTAGGAGGAAGATCATATACGACTGTTTTTAAATATTTAAGATCTGCGCAAAAAGAGGCCAAAATTGAATGTGAGAAAAGAAAAGGTTTTATTGCGGAAGATACTCCTTCATTTAGATTTGAGAAAGTATTGCTTTGTTTATTATACTATAAGAATTTTGAACCCAGAAGAAAGACTCTTATTGATGGGCATCTTAACAATCTTATTGAGAGAGCTTATATACATGAAACCCTTTGTATTCTTTATGATTTCACATCGCATTCTGCAGAAATATTAACATTACCTTGGAAGCCGTTCGATGTATTGTTAGGTCGTAATAAATATCGTGTTCTTGTTAATGAGAATTATGATGCTGCCGTTTGGTTATGTGCAAGGATTGATAAGATTCACAGAAGGACTAATCTTGAGCAGTATGGCTTGGCTAAAGCGGTAATAGTTTTATGCGGAGCTACGATTGAGGGAATATTAGCTAAAGATAAGAGATTATTGAAGATTCCAACGTTAAAAAATCAAAAGAATAAGACTTTGGGGAGTC
>CAZASA010000175.1:0-2113 GCA_964487685.1 uncultured Planctomycetales bacterium | reverse complement strand
GACGTGATCGGAGATCCTAATATCACCATCGTCACTGAACCAACGAATGATAACCGTTCGTATCACGTCTCATCCGAGAAAATTAAGAAAGAGTTGGGGTTTGTTCCAGTGCACACCATTGAAGATGCTGTAAAGGACCTTGTGGAGGCCTTTAAGGATGGCAAGCTCCCTAATTCGATGACAGAAGACAAGTATTTCAATATTAAAGTCATGAAGGCTCTGGCGCTTAGATGACCTGTACAACTAAAATTCCTTATATTGACCTTTCCCATCAGCATGCCGCGATCAAGGATAAATTGCTGGCGGCTGTTGAACGCGTCATTGATCACGGGCAATTTGTTCTCGGTCCAGAAGTTGGAGAGTTTGAATCAAAGTTTGCCCAATTTTGTGGGACAAAATATGCCGTCGGTGTGGGGAATGGCACCGACGCCATCATTTTAGGGCTTAAAGCCTTAGGTATCGGGCCTGGCGATGAAGTCATCAGCGTTGCGAATACCTTTATTTCGACAATAAGCAGTATCGCTCTGGTTGGGGCTAAACCCGTTTTAGTGGATGTTCGCAATGATTATAATATAGACCCTCAGCTTATCGAAAAAGCCATAACCAAAAAGACCAAGGCCCTATTACCGGTGCATTTGACAGGCCGGCCGGCTGATATGGATTCGATTATGGGTATTGCCCAAAAGCATGGTTTAAAAGTGATTGAAGATTGCGCCCAAGCGGTTGGTGCTGAATATAAGGGAAAAAAGGTAGGGACCTTTGGGGACATAGGAGTTTTTAGTTTACACCCTTTGAAAACGCTTAATGCCTGCGGAGACGGTGGAGTGATGGTAACGAATGATAGGCAAACTTATGACATGTTGAGAGCATTGCGTGACAATGGAATGAAAAACCGCGAGGAATGCATCGTTTGGAGCAGTAATTCCCGTTTGGACTCCATTCAGGCCGCAATGTTATTGGTCAAATTGGATTATTTTGAGAAGTGGACGGAAAAAAGGATCGAGAACGCGAAATTTTATCAAAAAGTATTATCAAAATTGAATGTTGTCCGTTTCCCCGTTGATCATCCTCATGAAAAAAGTGTTTACCATACCTTTGTTATCCAAGCCGACGGGCGGGATGCGCTAAGCAGTTATTTGGCAGAAAAAGGTGTAGGAACAAAAATTCATTATCCCATTCCGGTTCATTTACAACCGGCGGCCCGTCATCTGGGCTATAAGAAAGGCGATTTGCCCACGACCGAACAACAATCACAAAATATTTTGAGCCTTCCGGTTTATCCGGAATTAGGTCATGAAGATTTAGGATATATTGTCCAATCGATCGAAGAATTTTATAAAGGAAGGAAAGGGTAATAATGCAAGTCGGTTATTCTTATTTAAAGCAGCAGTTTGCCAACATCGATGGGTATTTAAGCGATATTAAGAAATTAATCCGCAGTGAAGATCTGACCTTAGGAAAACCAGTGGGGAAATTTGAAGAGAGTTTTTCAAAACTCACCGGTATCCCTTATTCGATCGGTGTGAGTTCAGGGACAGATGCGCTTATTTTATCTTTAAAAATATTGGGGATAGGACCTGGGGACGAGGTCATCACAACGCCCAATACATTTATCGCTACCGTCGGAGCGATCGCGATGACAGGCGCCAGGCCGGTTTTTGTTGATAACAATGCAGAGCACACCATCGATGTCAGAAAGATCGAAGGAGCTATTACTAAAAGAACAAAGGCGATCATGCCTGTTCATTTAAGCGGTACACCGGCAGATATGCCCGCCATCATGAAGATCGCCAAACGTCATTCATTACGTGTTGTCGAAGATGCCGCTCAAGCTATTTTAGCTTCAATTGATGGCAAGCACGTGGGTTCATGGGGAGATGCCGCAGGGTTTAGTCTTCACCCCTTAAAGAATTTGAATGTCTGGGGCGACGGCGGCCTCATTGTCACACGTTCCAAGGAGCTTTACAATAAACTACGGTTATTCCGTAATCATGGGTTGGCTAATCGCGATGAAGTTGAATTTTTTGGGCATAATTGCCGCCTGGATTCCCTGCACGCGGTCATCGGCAACCGTCTTATTAAAGAGGCCCATTTCATTACCAACAAACGCATT
>CAZASA010000174.1:0-2116 GCA_964487685.1 uncultured Planctomycetales bacterium | reverse complement strand
GCCTGAAAGACATCCTGCAAAAAATGCGTCATCAGGTCCTGGGAAAGACGGGATTTGGTCCGCAGCATCAGCCAATTGCCATAAATTTGCACGGCTGCCGTAAGTAAGAACAACGTGACAAAGACCAAAACCAGGGACATCAGGGTGGCGGGAATCCCCAGCGCCTTTAAAACACCTGTCACCTTCAATGTCAGGCTGCTGTGGCCGTGGCCGTCGGGATATAAAAAGGAATCTATCAAGGGCGTCAAAGCACAAACAGAAACGGCGGCCAGTAAATTGACAATAATAGCAGCGGCAATATTGAATGAAACCAGCCAGGGGTACTTGCGGAACATTTCAGCTATAAAATTAAGTACTTTCATATCTATAATTTTACCTTGTTCAGACTGGCCATTTCTTTAAGCAGGTCCATACAATGCACCCCAGGGTAAAGCGAGGTGTCCACCTGTTTGCCGCATATAAGAACAACCCCCTCACAATGATCAGGAACATGGTCCACCTGGCTAAAATTAAGACCGCCCAAATGTGGCCTCTTCAAGGGCATTTCCACCAATTCAACGAGATCAGAATTGCCAAAAAGAAAAAAATGACGTTCACCCTCATTGTATAAACGCCAGAGAATGTAATCAAATTGATGGAGGATCAATCCCATGGAATTCATAGTTTTAAGCGCATAACGAATGGACTTATGATATTTTTCAACAAAACCTTTAGGGGTAAGCATGTATTGGATCTTCTTCTTATCAAGCTGACGGAGACGGATATATCCTTTGACAACAAGTCGACGGATCAGAAGATTTGTCGCATAGGTGGGAAAATTCAAATTTTTAGACAAATCCCTTTGGTTGGCGCCAAGCTCTGCGCCGATGATATTGATCAATTCAAATTCACGTTCATTGAGGGGATCTTCTCTCGGAAACATTTATTTTTTTCCTTTTTTTCTAATAGCAGACGAACTTTCATCCAAAAAAGTCTTTCGGGCGATATGAAAGTGATCTCCCAGCGTGACTCCGCCATCTACATTGACCACCTGTCCCGTAACATATGATGAATCATCCGAGCATAGCGAGAGCACGACATTAGCGACTTCCTTAGCACTGGCCGCCCTGCCTAAAGGGACGATCAATTCAACCACCTTTTTATTGACGCTATTACTCGTCAAGGGGCTCCTCGCATCAGAAAGGTCCACCAATCCCGGACAGACCACATTTGATCTTACCCCTTGAGCACCGAATTGAAATGCAATATACCGGCTTAACTGTACTAATCCCGCCTTGGCCACATGATAGACCAGTGGCTGATGAGAAACAGAGAACGCATTGGTCGAGGCGATATTGATGACATTCCCATTGCCTGACTTAATCAAATGCGGCATGGCATACTTTAGGACAAGTGCTGGGGCCTTCAACAAGACACTTATCCCCAGGTCCCATTCCTTAAAATTGTCCTCAAAAGATCCAATAGCAAGCCTGGGCCTGGCGTTATTGACAACCACATCCAGACGCCCATACTTCTTGATACAGCTATGTATCAATTTCTTGATGTCATTCTCTTTTCTAAGGTCACAACGGATAAATTTTGCTTCCATGCCATTGCCGCGGATGCTCTTTTCAACGCTTTTAGCAGCCTCCTGTTGAATATCCGATATAACTACAGAGGCTCCAGCCTCGGCAAATGACTCCGCTATGACACGGCCAATACCCTGTCCGGCTCCCGTGACAAGAACAACTTTATGTTGAAATAAAAAATGATCTTTTTTAGGCATTCTACTTCTCCAAAAAAACTTTCGGCAATGAGTTGACCTGATCTCTTAATGAAAGGGCAGCAATGATATCGTCGATGTCAGCCATATCTTGAGGTGTCAACCGGGCATTGGCCCCTGACACGCACACTTCCAGCTGCTCACTATTGCGCATGCCTGCCAATACCATGGCGACCGCCGGCCTCTCCAAAAGCCAAGCGATCGACAATTCAGGTAGCGTCATTCCCTTCTCTCTGGCAAAATCCTCCAGTGCTTGTGTTAATGAAAGAGTATCTCTTGTTAACCATCGTCTCACCCTATTGCTTATTTGAGCCCGGCTTCCTTCCGGCAAAGGCTGATCATTCTTATATCTGC
>CAZASA010000173.1:0-2155 GCA_964487685.1 uncultured Planctomycetales bacterium | reverse complement strand
CACAAGTGCGGGAAATTTGGGCGGCAAAAATATACGTTTCAATCCCTTGCGCTCTCAAGACAGGAAACATCAAAAGATATTTCTTAAGTTCAATGAATGCTTTTTCTTGGTGGATACCCTGGAGAATTTCCGTTAAATGGATATCCGCCAAGCATACATCTTCATCTGATTCGACCAGTTGACGCAAATGATGGGCATATTCGGTGCTCGCATGATTGAAAAAATCAATCCAAACGGACGTATCGACAAAGATCAAACTCTAGCTCCTCTTAAATGATTCAAGTCCCCTTGCCATACACCTGAGTTCATAAACTTTACGATATTGCGGCGTTTAAGCCGTTTGACCAATTCGCTTAAGGCCAAATGCAACACGGCTTTTTTTGTAGGCAAATGGGTAAGAGTTAAAGCATTATTCATTAATCCGTCATCTAAATCAACATTGGTTCTCGACATAATTTTATACCTCCATACACAAAATATACCATTGCTTTGTGTATAAGTCAAATTTATTTTCTGTGCTAATGGCGTGCTACCCAGCATCTTTAAAGGTATCAAAAGATCCTATTTCATAACACAACAAAATTTCTATAACTTATTGGTAGTAAACCTAAATGCAAGAATCGGAGCATGTTGCGGGATTGGGCCGGATGCTTTTACAAATCAGCTGCTGAGCTATACTATTGCAAATTCCATTGCCTGCATGCCGCAGAGAGCGGCAGGCCTACCAACTGAGCTAAGCCAGCGAAAATGAGATTTTATTCACAAAGTGGGTTGTAATATATCAAAATTGACCATGGCTGTAAAGGTGTTGTTTAATATTTGTCAAACCTGCTTATCCACATGTTCTGCCAAATCATGCACCCGCACATACCAAAGTTTTCCTTTTTTATGTGCCTTTAAATGACCACGGTTTATTAAATTACGCAGATAATCCTGAGAATAATCGTATATCTTGGCTAAATCACGTAACGGTAATATAGCGTCTTTATTTAAATTTGATAACTTCCCACCTTCTAAACGGTCAATAGCCTCTTTCAATAAACCTGAAATCATTTGAGTAAACAGGATAAATTCTTGGCACTTGATGGCCTTATTAATAGTTACCGTTGTGAACTTATTATTTTTTTCAATCAAACGATGGACTTCATTAAAAACACGGTCGGCCTTTTCTAAAGCATTATAATATTGGTCACGCTCTTCTTTAGAAATCCCTTTGATAGCAACATTGACCAGCCCTTGACCGATAAGAATATAAGACAAAATAATTCTTCCCACACGGCCATTGCCATCACTAAAGGGGTGAATTGTTTCAAACCAAACATGCGTAATCGCGGCAACGGTCACATCATCATAAATCTTCTTTTTTGAACTTTCATTAAACCATTTAATCAAAAGCTCCATTGCCTCGCGAATATAAAACACATTAATAGGTTTAAATGTCGCTTGAGCAACTTGAATATCGTTCCGACGAAAATCACCAACTGGGCCGATATAAGTCCCCAAATCTTTCTCATAACGCATCAGCAAGGTATGAATCTGCTTAATATCAGCCATACGCAAAACAAACTCGTTTTCTTTAAACTGATTATTCGCGTATTCATACATAGCGCTGGCAGCCTCGTAATAACCTAAAATAGCAGCTGCTTTTTGCTTATTGGCACGTTTATTGTGTTCTAAGACATCTAAAAGTTCCTGACGATTAGCAAAGACCCCCTCAATAGCAATTGAATTGCGGATTTCATCTTTAAACAGAGAATACCATTCCGCGTTACTTACGTTAATAAGATTTCCGAACCTCAAACGCAATTGTATGATTTCCTGCTTAAACCCGATTTTATTTGTTTTCCGGACTTTCCGAACCATAAATACCTCACTTTAAATACATAATATACCGAACCATCACTATTGGTTCGGAAATAAACATAGCATTAGATTGCCAGAAAGACAAGTAATTTTCCGAACCATACGCATTGGTTCGGAAAGTTATTAAACAAATGAATTACTATTATAAAACTATAGTGATTAGTAGATATTCTGTAAGATTCTGTTGATAATAGACTTATGTAGTCTTTATGTACTATTTTAAGTAAGTGTTCCTATCGCATAATTGGGTTTATAAACAAAAGCTTTTCTCTGGTTAATTCGAAGAAGAATA
>CAZASA010000172.1:0-2350 GCA_964487685.1 uncultured Planctomycetales bacterium | reverse complement strand
GCTGCATATGGTCTAAAATACGGGCCCGCAAAATTCGCATGGCCTTGGCACGATTCTTAAGCTGGGAACGCTCATCCTGGCAAACCACGACCGTCCCTGACGGTAAATGCGTGATACGAACGGCTGAATCTGTCGTGTTAACACTCTGCCCACCCGGCCCGGAAGAACGGTACACATCGATCTTCAGATCTTTTGGATTGATCTCCATGTCAATTTCTTCAGGCTCAAACAATATCGCCACCGTGACCGCCGAAGTATGGATGCGCCCTGAGGCCTCAGTGGTAGGAACACGCTGGACGCGGTGAGCCCCGCTTTCCCATTTAAGACGCTTGGAACATTCCTTACCGCTTAAAGAAAAAATAACTTCTTTAACCCCGCCGGCTTCCGTTTCAACGTAGGACATGAGCTCCAAGGTCCATCCTTTAAGGTCCGCGTACTTGGTATACATGCGGTAAAGGTCCCCGGCGAAAAGGCTTGCTTCCAAACCGCCGGTCCCTGCCCTGATCTCTATAATGATGTCCTTGTCCGGCTCGTTCTTGGAGGGATCTAAGTAATCCGTGATCTTTTCGGTTAATTTTTCTAATTGGGGCTGTAAATGCAAAAGCTCGGCTGTAGCGAGCTCTTTGAAGTCAGCATCCCCTTTAGCCTTGACCATACCCTGCAATTCACAGATCTGGCTTATGGTCTTTTGGTATGAACGGAAAAGTTCAACGATGGTGCCAAGACTTGAATATTCCTTGGCAAGCTTACCGTATTGGCTTTGGTCAGAGACGATCTTCTCGTCACCTAGAAGGACTTCTAGCTGGACGTATCGTTCTTGGGCTTTGACCAATTTTGCTTCATCATTTGGTCTTAGCATAACGCTTGTTGAAGCGTTCAATACGACCGGCCGTATCAACGAGCTTCTTAGACCCCGTGAAGAAAGGATGGCACTGGGAACAAATTTCCACACGGACCAATTTCTTGGTTGCGCGTGTATGGATCACATTCCCGCAAGCGCATGTGATGGTGGCTTCTGCGTAACTAGGATGAATATCTGCTTTCATTTCTACATCTCCTTATAAAATTTAACCCTCCTAACACCCGGTGTTAGGACGGTTATAGTATACTATTTATTCATATTTTGCAAGAAATCTGAATTGGTCTTGAATTTGGAGATCTTATCGATCAAAAGCTCCATTGCTTCCGCGGAATTAAGGTCATTGAAGGCCTTGCGCAATAGCCAGGCGCGCTGAAGGTCGCCTTCAGGCACCAATAACTCCTCATGACGCGTATTGGAACGTTTGATATCAATGGCCGGATAAATACGGCGTTGGAACAGGTTACGGTCAAGCTGGAGTTCCATATTGCCGGTACCTTTAAACTCTTCGAAAATGACCTCATCCATGCGGCTTCCGGTATCAACCAGAGAAGTGGCAATGATCGTTAAAGAACCGCCTTCTTCTATATTACGGGCAGCCCCAAAAAAGCGTTTTGGTTTATGCAAGGCATTGGAATCCACACCACCGGACAAGATCTTTCCGGAATGCGGCACCACGGTATTGTACGCACGGGCCAGACGGGTGATGCTATCGAGCAAAATCACCACATCACGTTTATGCTCAACCAAACGCTTGGCTTTTTCAATGACAACTTCAGCGATCTGCACATGGCGCTCTGCCGGTTCATCAAAGGTTGAAGCAATAACCTCTCCTTTGACCGACCGCTGCATATCGGTAACCTCTTCCGGGCGTTCATCGATCAAAAGAACGATCAAGATGACTTCCGGGTGATTGGCCACAATAGCATTGGCCATCTTTTGCATGAGCACGGTCTTACCGCTATAAGGCGGAGCCACGATCAAGGCACGCTGGCCTTTGCCTATCGGTGTCAATAAATTGATGATACGGGTGGATACTTCTGTCTGGGTTGTTTCCAGGTTCAAACGTTCTTTGGGATAAAGCGGGGTCAAATTATCGAAAAATATCTTATCTTTACATTTTTCAGGGTTCTCAAAATTAACAGCTTCCACCTTCAAAAGGGCGAAATATTTCTCCCCTTCTTTGGGCGGCCGGATCTGACCTGAAACCGTGTCCCCTGTTTTTAAATCAAAGCGGCGGATCTGGGACGGTGAAATATAGATATCATCCGGGCAAGGCAGGTAATTATATTTGGCACTTCTTAAAAAACCAAAGCCTTCCGAAAGGATCTCCAAGGTGCCTTCCCCAAACATCAAGCCTTCCTTTTCAGCCTGGGCCTGAAGGATCTTAAACATCAAATCCTGTTTCTTAAGCGCCGATGCCCCCTGGATGTCCATCTCGCGGGCGAGCTTGGTCAACTCCCCCATCTTCATATCCTTTAACTGTTCTAT
>CAZASA010000171.1:0-2355 GCA_964487685.1 uncultured Planctomycetales bacterium | reverse complement strand
CATGGAGAATCTTAACCAATTGCAATTATTCACTTAATAACCGGACACTACTGGGGTCAACTCCTATTTAATTTAAGTTCAGATTGAGAATAAAATTGAATTTGAGATCAGTTAAAAATGGTGGATTGGCTTCAATATTTATACTTCTGACGGCAAGAAAAGTGTTAGAATTAAATTTGCCTGGAGGAGAATAATATGCCGGATGAAAGATGCATGGTATGTGGTTTAAGCGTTAATCCTAAAATTGTCGTTAATCATAAAGGAAAACTTTACAAATTGTGTAGTTATCGATGTAAAAAGAAATTTGAAGCCGATGCGGAACAATATATAAAATAAAACGGAGCTATAATATGAGCATTTTATTGCAAATCATTTTTGTTATTCTTGTTATATTGGTTTTTTCAGTTGTTTATCTTAACCTTAGATTTACCAATTATCTGCGATTTAAACATACCTTGGTATGGGAAAAGTTGAACAAACCAACATGGGCGTCCAGTCCAACAAAAGAAGATCAGTTACTGATGAAAGAATTCTTGGACAACAAAGGTTATCTTGAATTGAAAGATCCAGAGCTAAATTCATTGGTCGATTTGAAAAAGAAAGTTTCATTATACTGCCTCATCGTTCTTTTTTTATACGCCGGCATGTTTCTTGCGCTTTTAATTAAGAAATAATAATGGGCCTCGATATTTTCAGAATAATGTCATTCCCGATTCCCATTACCTGCTTCTTGCCGATTCACTCTTTTTCTGGCATAATGACCAAATTATGTCCGAAATCAAAGCCCTTACTGCCAAAATCAAAGCCTTCCGCGACGCCCGTGACTGGAAACAATTTCACAATCACAAAGACCTAGCCCTTTCCCTGGTCCTGGAAGCCTCCGAAGTCCTAGAACACTTTCAATGGAAATCTCCAAAAGAAGTCGAAGCGCACGGCAAAGAAGCCAAGGACGAACTCGCCGATGAACTAGCCGATGTGGCCATGTATTTATTCGAGTTAGCCGACAATCTAAAAATAGACCTTCCCAAGGCTATGCTTAATAAGATGAAGAAAAACGGTTTAAAATACCCCATACACAAAGCCAAAGGCAAGCATACAAAATATAATAAACTGTAAGTCAGGGGAAGATTGTTAGTTTTGTCTGTATAGGGAAGCGGTGGGGGATAGATAAAATAACATAATTAATTCCGGTAATTGTTACCTACAGGAAATTTAACGGCGATTATGACAAGTTAAAGGGAGAATTTTTGAGATGAACCAGTCCGAATTTAATTTTTGGAGTATTTCCGTAGAGGAATTGTTTGTTCAGCTCCAAACAAAAATAGAGGGACTAACAAGCCAAGATGCAGACAAGCGGATTTTGCAGTATGGGGACAATCTTTTAAAGCCCAAAAAGCAGAACAACGCGTTGACATTGCTTTTAGCCCAATTTAAAAGCCCCATTACTCTTATCCTTTTATTCGCGATTGGACTGTCATTCTTTGTGCATGATAATACAAATGCCTTGATTATTCTGGCTATTGTATTAATTAGTGGAGTATTAGGTTTTTTGCAAGAAGCCAGCGCAGCAGGGGCAGTTGAGAAATTGCTTTCTATTATAAAAATAAAAGCGCAAGTATTGCGCGACGGGAAACCTGTTGAAATTCTTATTGAAAAAGTAGTTCCAGGGGACATAGTTATTGTAAATGCCGGAGATGTCATTCCGGCAGATTGTCGGATCCTGGAATCCAGAGATCTCTTTGTAGATGAAGCAACTCTTACGGGAGAAACTTATCCTGTCGAAAAATCGTCCGCGCTTTTGCCTGCTGACACCGTTTTGTCAGGGCGAATCAATTCCCTGTGGATGGGAACGCATGTTGTCAGCGGTAGCGGCAAAGTTCTAGTCGTTGCCACTGGAAAGAAAACTAAGTTCGGAGAAATCTCACAACAGTTAAAGCTTAGACCCGCAGAAACCGAATTTGAACGTGGCATCAGGCAATTTGGGTATTTCTTGATGGAAGTAACCTTGGTGCTGGTGGTTATCATTTTTGCGATCAACGTTTATTTGGCACGTCCGGTTTTGGATGCTTTTCTTTTTTCTTTAGCTCTCGCCGTGGGTTTGACGCCGCAATTACTTCCCGCCATCATCAGCATAAATCTTTCCCATGGAGCCAAACGTATGGCTGATCAAAAAGTCATTGTTAAGCGCTTGGCATCGATCGAGAATTTTGGCAGTATGAATGTATTGTGTTCCGATAAAACCGGCACTTTGACCCAAGGAACTGTCATATTGCAGTCTGCGATGGATATTTTAGGGCAGTCTAATGATAAAGTGCTTTTTTATGCGTATTTGAATTCTTATTATGAGACGGGTTT
>CAZASA010000170.1:0-2358 GCA_964487685.1 uncultured Planctomycetales bacterium | reverse complement strand
TCCTGTGGGACCCCCCGCTAGCCATCGCTGGCATGGGCCAGAGAATTTAAAGCAAATTGGTTGATCCATTCCATTTTTTCATCAAAAACCAACAAAGGTGTTATTTTCTTGATCAGGCCATCTATCCTCATTCTTTCTTGTACCGATAACTTGCCAACGAAAAATTGGATAAGCTTCGGATCATTTAGGATTTTCCAAACGTTAATTTCTTTCATCAATAAAACCATCAGCACATAATTTCTGTACACAGATGCTGGCAATAAAACTTCAATTTCATGAAACAGCGCATCAAAACTTTCTGCAGATCTAAAGATATAATTAAAAATATTGGTAATATCCTCTCGAGGAAGATTACTAAAATTTAACCGATCTATTCTATATTCCTTATTCTTAGTTCTTTCTCCTAATCTTAGACCCGCCTCACTATCTAAGCCGAAAGATCTTGGAATAGTTGTTTCTCTAAAGAAAGCCGTGTACGGTGAACTGTGAAACTGATCATCCAAATAACCATCAAATGATTTACTAGTCAATGGCCACTGACCATGAGAAAGTAATAGCGCTTGAATGCCCAAAGGCAGCATCATTATCGTCCAAACCCAAAGTTTATCGTTCTTCTCTTTGTCATTTAGGTCAAAACGGCCCAATATAGCCTCTTGGCGACTATTTATAAATGGGATCACCTCACGATAATCCTGTGCTGTTAAACCTCTTAATATGCCCCCCAAAAGCATCCTTATTTGATCACCTCCAAAAACTCCTCCAGCTAAATAAAATTTTTTGATGGCTGATACAACAACCCGATTAGAAGGCAAGGTAGTATTTACCCTTTCAGCTTGGAATATGTAATTGAATAAAGATAGGTATGCATCAAAAATACGATTGATCGGGTCAGGCGAAAGGCGAATGCCTTGTAAACGTCGTACTATATCTTCAGCGAGCGCTCCCATTTGGAAAGTCGAAAGATTATATTTTGACTTAAGTAGCGCCATCATTTTATTAACATCCCCAAACTCAGGCATATTCGAATTAAAAATGGTATAAAGTAAAACTTTTGATCCGAAATAAATATCCAGATCTTCTTCTAAATTTCTCCCTGATCCAAGAATAATTCCATTTGGAAAATTCTTCATATCTGAAATAAAAATCGAATAATGACTGTCAAGAATAGTATCTTTATCCGTTCTTTTCATCCAATTCAATAAAACATCTCGAAGATTACGGTGAGAATAAACAAAGGCGTAGATTCCTTCAGATATTGACTTCTCTATTGGACCATTAGTGATACGATTCGATACAATCTCATAGGCATCTAAAAGAGATGTTAATTCCTTCTCTCCAACCTGGTCTAATAATTCTCGACTATGAAAGACTATATTTAGAATATCGGCAGCATGTTCCATATCTCGTTCCCAAACACCTTTTTCCAAGCCTGTTAAAGCAGCTATGACTTGTCCTATTTTAACAGTCTTATCCTGTCTAAGTAATTGCCATAAACGAGCTGAAGGAGGAACAATAATGCGCCGGACGTTTTCTTTATATTTCTTATAGACATCTTTTAAAGAATAAGACAGATTATCTGTACCTAAATTCTCCGGTAAATCGACCTGAACAATGGCTACCATTTCATCCCAAGAATAAACTTTCCAGAGATCAACCATGCCGTTATAACCTGGTTGAGCGCCTTTTTCATTTTTCATATAATTCTCAAATTCTTCACGACGCTCTCGAGTGTCAGGGCTATTAAATGTCCCGACAGGAGAAAAGAATGATAAATCCTTATATAATTCTATCTTTATTAAATTATAAACAGCTCTTTTTGCTCCATTCCCTTCACTCATTTCTTCCAAACGTTTCTCAAAAAGTATAAAAATATCTTCAAAGACATACCCTCTATGTTTATAAACCGCTTCAACTAGGGATCTGTAACCCAATAAAAGCCCCGCCTCGAGTTCTTCTATGGTACGTGCCGCCTGAAGAACGTGGATTAAATCTTCCTGACTCGTCACATTTTGAGCTTCTAATAAGAATTCTCTGTGCTTGGTCCTTTGGGTTGATTCCAATCTGCTTTCTTTAGAAAAATAACCTAAAGGTTGAGTAAAACTGACCCAATACCTGTCCTCGATGGCCCGTGTTAATCTACGTAAACGTTCCGGAGTAGATGGATGGCTTAGGCCACCAGATCTTAGAGCGTTCTTCCCTGTTAAAAATAAACGAAAAAAGAAAGGGGCCGCTTTAACGTTATATCCTGCCCTTTCCATGATCTCCAATGCGAATAAATCACTATCATATTCATCCGCATGGTCAGAGAATGAATCTTCTTTCTCACCAATCTTATTGACCTTACCATCTAAGAGATCA
>CAZASA010000169.1:0-2403 GCA_964487685.1 uncultured Planctomycetales bacterium | reverse complement strand
GGCCGCCCAGAATTTCTTAAGTCAGAAACCTTTTTTTCGCAGTTTTAAGCCAGACCCTGCTGTAGTAAAGACTTTACGGATCATGAGTTATAACGTCCATGGATGTAAAGGGATGGACAGCCGTATTTCAACTGACCGCATTGCCCGTGTAATCGCGCGGTACAATCCCGACGTTGTGGCGTTACAGGAAATTGATGCGGGCCGTTCGCGCTCTTTTGGGATCGATCAGGCCCAGAGGATCGCCATGATATTGGAAATGTCTTTTCATTTTCATCCTGCGTTTCAATATAAAGAAGAACAATATGGGAATGCTATTTTGAGCCGTTATCCAATGTCATTGGTCAAAAATGATGTTTTGCCTAAATTATGGAATAAAGCATTCCTGGAGTTCCGTGGAGCGATCTGGGTCATGGTTGATTATCAAGGCACAAAGGTCAATATCATCAATACTCACCTAAGTTTATGGCCCAAAGAACGGCTCCTTCAAATCAAAACACTTTTAGATGGTGATTGGTTAGAGCGTCCTGATCGCAGTGGTCCCGTTATTTTATGCGGTGATTTGAACATGGTGCCGAATTCACCGGTTTATAAAGAAATTTGCAAGAAATTTAAGGACAGTCAACTGATGGTTGCCGGCCACAAGCCTCTCAAAACATGGTTTGCAGGCTTGCCCATTATGCGCATAGATCATATTTTTGTGACACCGGAATTCAGGGTTAATTCGATTCAAGTATCTCACACGGCTTTGGATAGATCAGCTTCAGATCATTTGCCGATCATCGCAGATCTGAGCCTAGAGCAAGGCCAGCCGCTCTCTGAGAGCCAGCACGTCATTGAACATGCCATATAACAAGAAAGGGCCTTATCATGGAAAATGTAGCTACTCTATCTAAAGGCAAAGAGTTCAGGGGGGATAAAAAAGAGCTGGTCCACTTTCTTGTTCCTTATGAGAAGAAATTTCTTGATGCGGCTTTACCCCACATCCCCTCACAAATAAGCACCGCTCATTTGACATTAATGACCATTCTTTGGTCTGGTGGTATTTTGATGGCCGGTTTAATGGCAAGGACAGACATACGTTGGTTATGGATGTTCAGTATTTGCCTGTTTCTTCAATATATCACTGATATGCTTGATGGGGCGATAGGCCGGGCGCGTAATACGGGTCTTATTAAGTGGGGATTTTATATGGACCATTTTTTGGATTATGTTTTTTTATCTGCCATTGTTATTGGGTATTCATTTTTATTGCCGTCATCTTATTTGTTTTTGTCTCTGTTATGTTTAGCTTTTTCTGCAGGGTTTATGGTCCATACGCTCATGGATTTTGCTATAACCAATCATTTTAAAATAAGTTTTAGTTATTTCGGTGTTTCCGAGGCCCGCATGGTTTTGATCATTTTTAATGTCCTATTAATAATTTCGGGCAAATGGCTTTTGATACAAATATTCCCGTTCTTTGTTGGAGCATTATTTATCGCTCTTTGCACAACGGTATATCGGTCACAGAGAATATACGCGCATAGAGATGCCATCCAGCAGGGCGTTAATGAGCAGGTACTGGTCTTTCCACAATAATTTAATGATTTCATTCAAAGTCTTTGTCGGGCGTTGAAGAATATACTATTAACCCTAGGTACAATTGATTTATTTATATCTTTCCCTAAAATAACATTATGAATGAAACAGAAGAATTGCCTCTTAAGAATTACAATATGCCCTTAGAAAAGAAACAAATTTACATCTTGGATGACGACGAGTCTGTGCTTCGCTCGCTTAAAATACTTATGGTCTCTTACGGGTTTGCGGTGGATACATTTTCTTCAGCGGAGGAATTCTTTAAAACTGTACCCAACAGCGCCATAGGCTGTTTGATCCTGGATATACATATGCCGGGAATAAATGGATGGGACACACAGCATAGACTTATGAAAACAGGGTATAAAATTCCAGTCATTGTTATCACGGCGGATAAGGATGACCGTTTTAAGGAAATCGCTTTAAAAGCAGGAGCAGTAGGTTTTTTACAAAAACCGTTTGAGGACCATTATTTGCTTCATATGGTTACCCGGGTATTTGATAAAACAGACCCGCCAGCCTAATGGCCACTTAGGAATTAGAAAGTCCTTTCCCCGATAGCCCACCCTAAAATTTGGAAGATCTTTACAAAAAGGGTATTCTTCTTCGAATTAACCAGAGAAAAGCTTTTGTTTATAAACCCAATTATGAGATTGGTACAGACGGCAAGAGTAGTACATAGATTTATTGTAACCTATTTAATGCTATTATCTTATAGAACATCTACTAATCCTAACCAGCTTGGGTTAGTAGTTCAAAGGGGACATATATGTCGAGACCGATTGAAGCTACTCCGGTTATTACAGGTAAAGCTGCAGAAAGATT
>CAZASA010000168.1:0-2441 GCA_964487685.1 uncultured Planctomycetales bacterium | reverse complement strand
ACCGCCATCTGCAGGATCTCATTGCGCTTCTTTTCCCCGCCGGAAAAATCCACATTGACCGGTCGGTCGATGAACTTGTCGTCCATCTCCAATAATTTCATTTTTTCACGCAGGTATTTGTCAAAATCAATAGGGTCCATCTCCTCGGCCCCCTGATGGCGGCAGATCGCATTGAACGCCGCGCGTAAAAACACGGAACTTGGCACGCCGGGGATCTCGACCGGATATTGGAAGGCCAAGAATATACCTTCACGGGCACGCAGGTCAGGTTCCATACCCACCAGGCTGATCTTCTTGAAATTGACCTCATAATCCATGGAACCACCGGTCACTTCATATTGCGGATGGCCCGCGATCACCTTGGACAAAGTGCTTTTACCAGAGCCGTTAGGCCCCATGATCGCATGCACTTCACCGGCATTGATGTTCAGGTCAATGCCCTTTAATATTTCTTTGCCTTCGATACCGGCATGTAGTCCTTTGATAGCTAACATTATCCTACACTCCCTTCTAGTTTCATCTCCAGTAATTTGACCGCCTCCACTGAGAATTCCAGCGGTAATTCTTTAAAGACATCCTTGCAAAACCCGTTAATGATCAAAGAAATAGCCTCTTCCAGGTCAAGACCTCGCGAACGCAAATAAAACATCTGTTCCGCGTTGATCTTGGAGGTCGAAGCTTCATGCTCCAACACGGCTGTATTGTTTTTGACTTCAATATAGGGAAAAGTATTGGCCGAACAATTGTTCCCCACCAGCATAGAGTCGCATTGGGAAAAATTTCGCGCCCCTTCTGCCGTCGGCATGATCTTGACTAAGCCACGGTAACTATTGTGCGCGAAATCCGATGAGATCCCCTTGGAGACAATGGTACTCTTGGTATTCTTACCGATATGGATCATCTTGGTGCCAGTGTCCGCGATCATGTGATTATTGGTCAGGGCCACAGAATAAAATTTACCAACTGAATTGTCTCCCTGCAGGATCACACTAGGGTATTTCCAGGTTATGGCACTGCCGGCCTCAACCTGTGTCCAGGAGATCTTGGAATTGACGCCTGCGCATTTGCCGCGTTTGGTAACAAAATTATAGATACCTCCCAAGCCCTCTTTATTGCCGGAAAACCAATTCTGTACCGTTGAATATTTGATCTCAGCATTGTCCAGAGCCACCAGCTCAACGACCGCGGCGTGCAATTGGTTCTTATCCCGGGTAGGCGCGGTACAGCCTTCCAGATAACTGACATAACTGCTGTCTTCAGCGACGATCAAGGTGCGTTCAAACTGGCCGGTATCTTCCGAGTTGATACGAAAATACGTGGAAAGCTCGAGCGGGCAATGAACACCCTTGGGGATATAGCAGAATGATCCGTCAGAAAAGACCGCTGCGTTTAAGGCGGCATAAAAATTATCCGCATAGGGGACCACCGAACCTAAATATTTTTTGATCAGGTCCGGATGATGGGCCACGGCCTCGGACATGGAACAAAAGATGATCCCGTGTTTGGCCAATTCGCCCTGGTGCGTTGTTCCCACGGAAATACTATCAAAGACCGCGTCAACAGCCACTCCTGTCAGGCGTTTCTGTTCACTGAGCGGAATACCCAGGCGGTCAAAGGTCTTAAGCAATTCATCATCAACCTCAGCTAAACTAGCAGGGCTATCCTTTTTCTGCTTAGGGGCGGAATAATAAAAAATATCCTGATAGTCAATAGGGCCGTATTCAAAATTAGGCCACGCAGGCTCTGTCATTTTCAGCCAATGTCGATAAGCCTTTAAGCGCCATTCCAGCATCCATTCCGGCTCTTTTTTCTTGGCTGAAATCAGGCGGACCGTGTCCTCACTAAGACCCTTGGGCGGCTTATCCTCGTCGATAATTGTATGAAAACCATAACGGTAGTCCCCGCTGCCGGCTAATTTATTATCTTCTAATTCTTTTTGTTTGATCGGTTCAGGCATAACTTAAACTCCCTTAATCTTTGACTTCAATCCCATCCATCAAAGGTTTGGAACGGATATGCTGCTCCCCTTGATTGCGTGAGGAGATCAGGTCCCGTACATTAATGGTCTTAAATAACTCAGCTAACCGTTCATTTAAATTAAGCATGGGCGAGATAACATTGCATTTAGAGGTCATGTCGCAATGGGAATAATTCCCATGAAAGCAATTAACGATCTGGATAGGGCCCTCAATGATCTGGGTCAGGTCATAAAGTGTTATCTTCCCAAGGTCCTTGAGGATCTGATAGCCGCCATGGGCCCCTTGCTCGGCCCGGACGATCTCGTGCTGGGCCATGATCTGCAGAACGCGCGAGGTCGGGTCAAATGGCGTATGGTAAATATCACAAATCTCCTTGGCTGAGGTCAATTGGCCAGGTGATTTCGCGCTCATATGCCTCAATGAGATCAGGGCATATTCTAATTTACGGTTGATCTTGAACAT
>CAZASA010000167.1:0-2501 GCA_964487685.1 uncultured Planctomycetales bacterium | reverse complement strand
ATGGCAAACCTGTTGCTTGGGGGATTTATTTTCCGTTACATAACGCCCGGTTGTATCCGACCCAGCTTTTTGAGACTATCGGGCTTTTTATCATTTTCTTAATCCTTAAAAAATCTCAAAGTAAACCCCACCAGTCCGGGTTTATTTTTGTCTTTTATCTATGGCTGGCAGCCATTGAGCGTTTTATCGTTGAGTTTTATCGCGGGGACACTGTTCCTTTATCGCTGGGCCTAAGCCTTGCCCAATGCGTTGCCTTGGCTGTTTTTATCACAGGCATAATACTCATGAAAGTATTTAAAAAGGGTAATCCATAATGAAGCAATCACATACAGTGCAACAGGAGTTCAAAGACCTGCGTTTGGATGTTTATTTGGCCAATTCCATGCCGGAAGTACCTTCGCGTATGTTCATTAAGAAAATGATCGAAGCAGGGCAGGTCAAGGTCAATGGTCGCCTGGAAAAGGTGAAATATAAAGTGTCTGCCGGGGACCTTATCGAGGCTGATATCAATGAAGAGGATTTTGCCCCCAAGGACATTCCGGCTGAAAAAATGGACCTGGATATTTTTTATGAAGATGATGACCTGGTTGTTATCAATAAACCGGCCGGTTTGACCGTACATCCGGCCAGCGGTTCGCAGAAGGGAACCTTGGTCAATGGGTTGATGTACCATTACCAGGAACTATCCGACGTCAACGGCCCGGTGAGGCCGGGCATTGTTCACCGTCTAGACCGTGATACCTCAGGCTTGATCCTTATTGCCAAGACCAATGTGGCCCATGCGCGTTTGGGCCGTCAGTTTGAGAAACATACGATCATCAAACGTTATATCGCCCGTGTGCAGGGGAAGGTCCAATTTGACCAAGGCATCATCGAGGTGCCTTTGGAGAGGCATAAGAAATACCATGACCAGCGTCAGGTTGCCCATGAGGGGACAGGCAAGGCCGCAACAACGATCTATCAGGTCCTTAAGCGCTTTTCCCATTCAAGTTTGATGGCGCTTTTTCCGCAAACCGGCCGCACGCATCAATTACGCGTCCATATGAAGTATTTGGGTCATCCGATCCTGGGGGATGAAAAATACGGCCGTCGGGAAAGCTTTAGCCGCCTGGCCCTTCATGCCCAAAGCATTGCCTTTACACATCCCATCACCAAGGCTTATATTGAATTCTCTTGCCCGACTCCTCCAGAATTCTTGTCAATTGAAGGATGAGTATGAATCCTGCTCGATCAAAAGAAAAAATCCATATTTATGAAATTCTTTCGTGGGTGTTTATCGGTGCAGCTTTTATTTACACGATTTTAAGGGCCTATTACCTTTTAATTATCCACGATGAAGCCTGCACTTATCTGGATCATGCATCTGGTTCATTTTTCCATATTCTTTTCTATGAAGGGCCTCATTTAGCCAATAATCATTTGCTTAATTCTTTATTAGTTAAAATAGCGATCTATTTATTTGGTTTATCCGTGTTTGTTATCAGGATCCCTGCCTTGATAGGGCATGCCATGTATTTGGTCGGAGTTTATAAGGTTCTAAGATTATTTCTTAAGGAAAACTTATTATTATGTGGTCTATGTATTCTCATATTCAATCCTTATATGTTGCAGCTATTCGCCATTGGGAGGGGATATGCCCTTGGTCTTGGTTTCTCTGGTTTAGGCGCCTATTATTTATTGAGTTTTATTAAGGACCAAAGCGATGCCAAGTATGTGAATTGGAGTTTTTTCATGTTTGCTTTAGCAACCATGTCTTGTTTTGCTTTTTTTCATCTATATTTATCAGCCCTGATAGGGTTGGCAGGCTATCTGATAAGAACAAAAGGTTCTTTAGGAAGATTGTTTAGATCTATATTCCCCAGTTTATTGCTCTTAATTAGCACCTGCCTTTTCCCGGTCATGAAAATGCACGCCGCACATGCTTATGTTGCTGAATTGGGAACAGAAGGCTTCTGGGCAAACACCGTGATGAGCCTGGTCGACGGGTCTCTTTACAATCAATCATATTCTTCGCCTTGGCTGCTATATGTAATTCAAATCTTTATTATCGGCGTGATCACGGTGGGGGCCGTCCTGGTTATGATCAGCATGCGATTAAAAGAAGATGTTTTGCAAAAGCCAACCTTTGTGTTGTTGCGTTTTGTCAGCGGATGGCTGATGATTTGTTGCATCTTGATAATGATAGAGGGGGCTGTGATCAAATTTGGGTATAGTGGCGGAAGGACAGCGATTTACTTTATTCCTTTGTTTTCTTTATTTTTATTATTAGTAATTCAATGCTTGTTCCTTATCGGGGAACAGATCAGGCGTGTTAGGATGGCTGTGTATAGTTTTATGATGCTATTGGCCTTAATTTGTTTCGCGCATTTTGTTCACTGTGCGAATTTAAATAATTTCTATAGAGTAGGGGCTTATTCTGAATCAAGCAGTGATGTGGTTAAATATTTGATGCAATTACAGAAGACCGGGCATTTAAAAAGCGGCCGCGTGTCGGTAGGGAC
>CAZASA010000166.1:0-2566 GCA_964487685.1 uncultured Planctomycetales bacterium | reverse complement strand
TCGGTGGTCACCGCCATAAAATTATGGTCCCCTTGCCAACGGGGTACGAGATGGATATGGACATGGTCAGGAATACCCGCCCCGGCAATTCGGCCTATATTAATACCCACATTAAAACCATGGGGCTTATACACTTTCTCAAACAAGTTCTTGGCCTCCCTTACCAACCCCATAAGCCCGACGTATTCTTCCTGGCTTAGGTCGCTGATATCTGCGGCGTGCCGGTTAGGAATAATCAAACAGTGCCCGTTACTATATGGATAAAGATTCAAAACGGCAAAGGCATGGGCTTGACGGATAAAGATCAAATGTTTCTTATCTTTTTTGTCTGCCAGCATGCGGCAAAAAATACAAGGCCCCTTCTTGGTCGTCAATTTCGTCAAATAAGCCTCTCGCCATGGTGCCCAAAGCAGTTTCATATTAAATTTTCACGATCTCCGCTTTTATTTTTCCGTCCTCAATATGAATTAAGCCATACGAAAAGAACCTGGCTTTGACCACATCATTAGGACTGCCGGGATTGAAATATAAAGTACCGCCCACCTTGGCATTATAGGCCTGATGGGAATGCCCGAATATTACCACATCCATCTTATCATCTTTAAAAGCGGCCATGGCGTTTTTTAGGGCTTCACGGGTCTCACCGATATGGCCATGCGTGACCCCGATCTTGATAGCACCGCAAATGATGATTTCCTTGGTGGGTAATTCTTTTTTGACCGACGCCGCATCCATATTGCCCTGTACGGCTTTCGTGGGTGCTATTTTTCTTAGCATTTTCAAGGTTGGAAGATCACAGATATCGCCCGCGTGCACGATCATATCAGCCGTTTTCAGACGGTCGATCAAAGTGTTGGGGATATCAATGGAATGCGTGTCTGAAAGTACGGCAATGGTCATCTGACTATTATAGGCTCGTCGAATAAATGCATCAAGCTATTAAGTTGGTCTTCATCCCAAATCCAGAGCTTTTCTTGTAGGGCGCGTACCTTGGCATTCTCATCCAGCCCGCTCAAGGAAACGATCACACTGCGAGATGGTCTGGGTTCGAGTTTTTTGATCTCTTCAAGGATGCCATTTAGGTCATTGTCATGCACTGGGTCTTTCTTTAGCACGACCAGCCACGACCCATCCTCGCCGTTGGCTGAAATGGCATCAAAATAATTGCCGACCCCTGTCCGTAATTTTAAGACCTTGATGTCCCTGAAAGCGGATAGTTTATACCGGCGGCCGCAGAGCACAAAGGATTCATTGTCAAATTTATGCATCAAGTCTGCGATGCGCACAGAAAGGTCTTTGCGGGCTACCATGCCAAAATCATTCAACGCACGGCTGATCTCTTCCTTGAACTGCTTGCGGGAACGTCCCAGCTCAAGATCAATGACTCGAAGCCTGCGTTGATGGACGAATTTGATCCAGTAACTGAATAATTTGTCCTTGATATGGTAATAATTGCCGTTTCGCTCGATGATATTAGAGTCCAACAATGCATTCAACCGGGTAGTTATTTGTGCCGGTTTTAGCTTCAAACTTGTTCCAAGGTCGCTGATCTTGTGCTTACCTTGGGATAAAGCGCCCAACACGGATGCCGTGACCCCTGCATTTTTCCCCGTGGCCAAGGCATTGATCTGCAATTCAAAATGACGGCTGATAACGCCCCAAGGATTAAAGATCACATTTTCGATCGCCTGGATGACTATCGGGGCATAGATCTCGTGCTGAGCATAAACCCCGCTTAAACAGATCAATTCCTGGCATAAAAGATTAATATACAACGGATGGCCGCCGGTGAAATCAGCGATGAAATTTTTTAAATGTAACCCTATCTTGACACCGGCAAGATTGTGGTCGATCAAGCCCTGGGCCTCGGCAAAATTAAAGGCATCTAAATGAATAGTCTCAAAATTACCGAATAAAAGGGATAATTTTTCAGAAAGGATCGTTTGGGTCTGCTGGGCATTTGAGCTGGCCACAATATACAAACAATTTTTCTGGGTCATGATACTTTTACCCAGTTCCGTATACACATCAGGAATATTGAAATTCTCTAATTGCCCGAACTCATCAAAGATCAAAACCACCGCACGACCGGTCTCCTGGGTAAAGATCTCGGGCAGGGATAGGATCATATGATAAGCTTCCAGAACCTTCCCCTGGGCCGTGAAGGTCTCTATCGCCTGCACTAAAAATACGGTCCTGGGTAAACGGTCCTTACAGGCAAGGCATAATAATTTCAGGTCTTCTTGCAAAGGTGATATATTTTCTTTTTTGAGGAAATTATACAGCAGGCTTTTAGTAAACTGGGTGGTGAAGTAATCAAAATCGCGGTTCTCAAGGTCCAAATATAGAAAATTGACATCCTGTTCTTCCATCTGGGAGATCAGCCCATGCAATAGGTCCGTCTTTCCGATATACCGATCACCCAAAAGGGCCACGTTTTGCCGGTAACCTTCTTTAAGTCCCAGCACGCGTTTCTTTAAAACATCCAAAACGCTGCGTCGGCCGAAAAAGTTATGGTCGAAATCAATTAAATTCATGGTAAATAATACAAAGGATTCGTCGCCTG
>CAZASA010000165.1:0-2668 GCA_964487685.1 uncultured Planctomycetales bacterium | reverse complement strand
CTTGCCCCCTCTTTAAACAAAAGAGGGGGGAATTATTTATTTTTCAAAAAGGTATTTGGCTAATATGTCTGTTTCAATATTGACACAATCCCCTGCTTTTTTCAACCCTAAGGTCGTTACTTTGAGCGTATAAGGGATCAAATATACTTCCAGGAATCCCTTGCCCACGTGGCCGATGGTAAGGCTGATCCCGTCTACTGTCACTGAACCCTTTGGCACAAAATATTTATGATTGGCCGGGCTAACACTCAAGCGCAGGGCCACCCAATTTTTTTCTTTTTTGATATCCTTAATCACTGCTACTTCATCCACATGCCCAGTGACAAAATGGCCGCCCAAACGGCTTGAGGCCAGTAAAGCCAACTCCAAATTCACCCCATCCCCGACACTTAAAAATTTTAAAGAAGTTTTATTAATTGTTTCTTTCATCAAATCAAAGCTTGCCATGCTTCCTCTTTTAGAAACAACGGTCAGACAAGCCCCGCTAACAGATACACTGTCGCCGATGTGGACTTTTTTAGCCAAAGGGCCAAGGTCAATGCTAAAGACCAACAAATTCTTTTTTGTCTCGATCTTTTTGACAATACCTAAACGTTCAACGATGCCTGTGAACATAATAAGGATACCCCTGGATTAAAATATCTTCGCCTAATTTATCGACGGTCATATTCTTTAGGTGGACCATGTCCTTGAGTGATCTGCTTTTTAGGCCGCGTACGGCTTGGATGCCTTCTCCCATGATCGAAGGCGCAGTATAGATCATCATTTTATCAACTAAGCCGCGGTTTAAAGCTTCTCCAATCACCGATCCCCCGCCTTCGATCAAAAGGTTCGTGATTTTTTGTTCCCCTAAGAATTTTAAGACCCATTTTAAATCTATTTTGCCTTTATAAAGAGGTGTTTTGATGACCTGGGCCTTTATTTTCCTTTTTAGGAGTTTTGCGGTAAATAATAGCACATCTTCAGCACGGGCATCCTTAAATAATTTGGCCCCGGCCGGTGTCTTGCCCTGCGTATCTAAAATGATCTTTTTAATGTTCTTGGCCGGTATAGTCTTTAATTGGGGATCATCCTTAAGCACCGTATTGATGCCAACCATGATCGCATCAAAGCCGAATCTCAACCGATGGGCATAATCACGCGCCAGATTTGAAGTGATCCATTTCGATTCCCCCTTCAGCGTGGCTATCTTCCCGTCGATGGTTTGGGCGATCTTGGCTGTCACCAACGGCCTGTCCTGGGTGATCCAGCAATTGAACGCTTCATTCATTTGCGTTAATTCATCCGCCAGCAGCCCTTCTTCAACCTCAACCCCGTGCTTTTTTAAAAATTTGATAGATTTACCGTTATTAAGCTTATTAGGATCGATGGCGCCAATGATCACCTTCTTGATCCCAGCCTTCAAAATAGCTTGCGTGCACGGCGGTGTTCGCCCGACATGGCCGCATGGCTCAAGGGTCACATAAAGGCAAGCACCGCGGGCTTGGGCCCCTGCTTTTTTCAAGGCATCCACTTCGGCATGATCCCCGCCGCAATAATGATGATACCCTTCGGCAATGATCTTGCCGGACTTGACGATCACGGCACCCACCATGGGATTAGGAGACGTCTTACCCCAGCCTTGCAAGGCCAATTCCCAGGCACGGTTCATATAAATATAATGTTTGTTCATAGACCTTCCTAACACCGGGTGTTAGGAAGGTTCCTAACACCGGGTGTTGTGGTGGCTTGGCGGAGTTGTTCGACGGTGTCTAAGGGGACGGTTTTTTTGCCTATATACGTGTAGGGTTTTATTTTGCCATGGGCGTCTGAGCCGCCGGTGGCTATAAGACCGTTTTTTAAGGCTATGCGCTCGTAAAATTGTGTCACCGTATCCATGCAATTGGGATAATAAACTTCCAGGCCCTTCATTCCGGCCGCCACAAAGCGCGGGATCAACTCATCTTTTTGAGTCAGCATCGGATGCGCCATGACCGCCACCCCTCCACAGCTTCGGATGAGCTCGATCGCTTCAAAAGGTGTTTGCTTGTGTTTCGGCGCATAGCCCGGGCGTCCGGGGCCGATATATTTTTCAAAAGCCGACCTGATATTGTTGACCCAGCCTTTTTGCTGCAATAAAAAAGCCAGATGGGCCCGGCCGACGGCCCTGGAATGGGTCAGCGCGCACACTTCTTCAAATTCAATATTATTGACACCGACAGCCTTGAGGTTCATGATCATTTTTTTCATCCGCTCCATCCGCGCGTCCAAAAAAACATCGATCTTATCAAGCAATGGCCCTTTTTCATAGTCTATAAAATAACCCAGGATGTGGATATCGCAATTCTCAAATTCCGAGGATAATTCGATGCCGGGGACGACCTCAATGCCGTGAGGCAAGGCCGCCTCTATGGTGGGTTTTATGCCTTCGACGATATCATGGTCAGTAATAGAGATACAGGAAAGGCCTGCCTTTAGCGTGTCATCAACAACTTCCTGCGGTGAGGAGGCGCTATCGGAGAAATAGGTATGGATGTGCAGGTCTGCGCAAGGGACTTTGGTCATTAATTTTGCGGTTCGACGATCTCTTTTTTGTGGATCTTATCAAGGATACCGTTGACAAATTTACTGGATTCCAAATCGCCATATTTCTTGGCTAATTCGACCGCTTCATTGATGGCCACTTTCG
>CAZASA010000164.1:0-2697 GCA_964487685.1 uncultured Planctomycetales bacterium | reverse complement strand
TGGTAACGAATTATGATCTAGGCTGGTAAAAGATTAAGAAAAAACGCACTTAAAAATTTAGTTCCACTCAGCGGCGCTATTGAGCAATGATTCTTTTGTCAAATTCTGTATAGTAATTACACTGCAAGTATATGATAAATAAGTAGTTACATGTGCTTGTAATCACAATATCTTTATAAAGGTATAGAGATTGACATTTCTATAGCCTTATGGTAATCTTGTAATCATGAGTAACGAAGAAATTATTAAATACCTTCAAACGCATACCGCCCAAAGCACCAAAAGACTGGAAGGTTATGCTAAAGACACCCAAGGACATTCTTTATTCAAAAGAAATGTTTATCTTGTTTTAGAGAAACATATTAATGCTTTCCGTGAGGGTCGTGCAGATCCTCGTATGGTCATCATGCCTGGTCTGCGTGGTACAGGTAAAACTACACTGTTGGCCCAATCTTTTTTAAATTTACCAGCCCACGGTCTTAATAAACTTTACATTTCAGTTGATGAAGTCATTAAACGTTTTGATATTAATCTTTGGGATCTTATCGACCATTATGAGGAGATCCTTGGAATCCACCTTGAAGATCTTAATGAGCCGCTTATTTTGTTTTTTGATGAGATCCACTATGATCCGAAATGGGCCTCTTTTTTAAAAGGCATTTATGACCGGACAAAGAAAGTCATGATTGTCTGTACTGGATCTGCAGCATTGCTATTGCGTGAACAAATGAATGCTGATCTTGCCCGTCGTGCCATTTTCGTTGATATCCATCCGGTCAATTTTGCGGAGTATTTGCTTTTGAAGGACACAAAGCCGCCTGTGAAGGGATTAGCGGAAGATTTAAAGGAAGTGCTTTTATTTTCAAATGATGCCAAACAGATATACACAGGGTTTAAAAAACAAGAAGAGAAGGTCAGGGGGTATTGGAAGGACATTACTCCACTCGAAATACAGCGTTTTGTTAAAATAGGCACATTGCCATTTACCATTCATTTTGATAATGAATCTTTAGCTATTGATTATATTGGGCAGATGATCAACAAAGTTATTTATACGGATATTCCACAGTTTGCCCCCTTTGATTTTGAGACGCTTAATAAAATTGAAAAAATTCTTTATTTATTGTCCGGTGATGTTGGGATGAGTGTCGCTCATTTAAGTGATACGATAAGCACAAAATCAAACCTGGTTCATGCTGTGCTGGATGCCTTGGTCAAGGCAGGGCTGCTTGTCAGGGTTTTGCCTTATGGGGGTCATTTTAAACAGGTGCGCAAGCCTTCCAAATATCTTTTTGCAACTCCGGCATTACGGTATTATTTTCTTTCGTCCAGAGACAGTGTGGGGGTTTTTACTAATTATCAGGGATTTCTATTTGAAGATATCGCGGTGATGTATTTAAACAAAATTTTAGAAAAATCAGGAGCTATTTCATTGACCTATGATGTTTCCCAAGGCGGGGCCGATTTTATTGTTACGCGCGGCGAGAAAAAGATTATTATAGAGGTTGGGGCTGGAGAAAAAGGCATCAAACAGGTCGAGCAGACAATGGGTAAGATTAACGGAAACTTAGGAATCATCCTGCATTCGGGTAAGCTGGATTTGGAGGAGAAGAAAAATATTGTCCGTATTCCTTGGAATTATTTTCTTTTGATTTAAGTTCGGAGAAGAGTTGCCTCCCAAGCTACCCGGAAAACTGTGGAGAAAAGTGAGTGGCCCCCGCAATGGCAATGATCACCCTTATGATTCTAAGTAAACCACATCAGCTAGAGGTATATTTTCAAAATTTTTCTTACATTTAGATCATTTCTCCTCGAAGATAGCGCTTTCTCAAAAAACCTCAAATAAGCCCCAAAGCTTCTAAATAAATTATATACTTTAGTAGAGAGATTAAAGTATATGAAAGAATCCCCATACTTCCAACATAGGTCATACCGAAGCCTATTTTTTAGGCCGTGGGTCCTCATGCCGGACACTCGCAGGAGCTCGCAATCTTTTGTTATTTTGTTGGCTTTCCTGGTCAATACCTTTGGGCCATTACCTTTGGCCCAGGCCCAGGATTATCGTTTACCAGCACCGGGTGTGATGGTCGGCCTAAGCTCTGAATTTAACCCGCCTATCCTTAAAGGCATCAAGGTCCATCCGGATAATCCTTTCCGTTTTGATTTCATCCTCGATAAGGGAGATAGTCAATTAAACAATGACCAGATCAAGAATGAATCGTCCCGACTGATTAAATATTTTCTGGCCAGTTTAACCATTCCCGAAAAGGACTTGTGGGTGAATTTGTCTCCGTATGAAAAGAATCGCATTGTACCGGAGTCATTTGGCCAGACGGAAATGGGACGGGACCTCTTGGCCGAAGATTACATGCTCAAGCAGATTACAGCATCGTTGATTTATCCGGAAGGGGAAGTAGGTAAGAGGTTTTGGAAACGCATTTATGAAGAAGCGACCAAGAAATTCGGGACAACAAATATACCGGTCAACACGTTTAATAAGGTTTGGATAATACCTGAAAAAGCCGTTGTCTACGAAAACGCCAAGGCCGGTACAGCGTATGTGGTAGAAAGTAGATTAAAGGTCATGCTTGAGCAGGACTATTTGTCATTACAGAAGCATGAAGGAAGTACGGCGCCAGTTCAAGGACAAGAGACTAATCAATTAGGCAGTCAAATCGTCCGTGAAATTGTCATCCC
>CAZASA010000163.1:0-2736 GCA_964487685.1 uncultured Planctomycetales bacterium | reverse complement strand
GGGCAGGTATCCAAGTGGCTAAAGGGCACAGACTGTAAATCTGTTGCGTCCGCGCTTCGAAGGTTCGAATCCTTCCCTGCCCACCAGTGCTTCCAATTCGGACCCTGGTTCTCCTTACCCAGGAGGGCCAGGGTTTCGATATTGGTAGCTACATTTTATTAAAAGATTGATTATGCAGAAAAACTCCGTATCATTTTTAATCACTAAAGAAGAAGCGGGTCTATTGGAACGCATTATTTATTTGGAACCAGTCATTGATGAGATTTTAGATAATGCGAAGGATGAAAATGGTTTTGTACGGCTTAAGATGGAATATGAAGATTTGAATGAATGTTTAGAGGCTTTATCATATGAGGCCCAGCAACATGATTCACCTGGAGAAAATTTAATGGCCTTGCATTCAAAAATTCAAGGGTATGGCAAATTAAAAGAGTTGATGAGCGCTCACGGCAGGGTTAAAAAGGTAGTTAAGCGGCAAGAAAAAGTCTTTGTTTTTGATGTGCAAATAATCAATCCTTCCAAGGGCAAGAAAGTTACCAGAATCATTGCCATTTCAGGTAAAAAAAGTTTGTATCAATTTGCAGGGGCCATTGTCAGGTCATTTAATTTCTTTTTTGATCATTGCTTTGCATTTTATAGCGATGTTCATGCGCGCTCTTCTTCGAAGGAAATTTATGAATTGTTTGTGGATATCGGTGAGGAGCCGACGGCGCCCCATGCCCGCGGAGTCAAAAATATCAAGGTTGAAAAAGTCTTTACAGAAATCGGTAAAACAATGTTATTTCTGTTTGATTACGGTGATAATTGGCATTTCGCAGTGGAGTTAAAAAAGGTCCGGGACAGGGTTGAGGGGGAAAAATTGCCAGCAGTAGAGAAAATGATTGGTAAGGCGCCGTTACAATATGCTCCGATGAAAGATTTGTGAGAATAGGTAATTATGGAAAATCTTCGAAACGGAGCAACAAATATTAGAGGGTAGTTCATTTTTTATGATTCAAAAATCAACCATCAAATGCCAAGGATGCCGCAAGCAAATACCTCGCGGTCGGTTCAAGTTCTGTCCTCACTGTTTACCCATCAATAACCGTATGCTTAATGAGCATATCCCTGACAGCGGCAGAAAATATTTTTGGGCCTATATACGTAAATTTGGTGATACATGCTCTTTGAGCGGTGTAAGCTTGGAGTTAAAGGATGACACAAGTCCTTGGTATTTGGTTTTCAACCGTGTCATTCCATCGGATAAAGCCAAGATCCTGCCGGCCGCGGCGCTTTTTAACGGGATGAAATCAGCCCTGACTAAGAGGCTGTTTAAGTATTATATAATAGCGTTGGATGATTGGAGAAAAAAGCATATCAAGGTACATAAAAAACCAATTGTTCATTGGCGAGGGGTCCAGTTAGGGGTAAAAAATCTCTGTCCTGGTTGTGGAAGGCGGTCGGTCGTCAAGGGTCATAAATACTGTGCCAGGTGTTCTAAGGCCAACTTTCGTATGCATCATGAACGTTTTTCAAGGGGGGCCATGCAAAGTGTTTGGGATTATTTGCACGCTTATGATTATATTGATTATTACACGGGAATGAAATTGAATTTAAATAACACACAAAGTCCCTGGTATTTGGTTTTTGACCATTTGATCCCGCGCGATCCAGGAAAAATTGTGCCAACCTCGGCGCTGATTAATGAGATGAAGGGCGATTTAACTGAAGATGAATTTTGGTATTTAATAAGCGAGCTGGCCAATTTGTTTAGAAATGGCACGCCGGTCAAAAAAATAAAGCTTGCCTTCTGGAGCCGGCCATACCGTGTCGTAAAACACCCTTGGGGCGAGCTTTCAAAATAGTGCAAAAAGAAAAGAGGTGGGCTTGTGAGCAAGAAAAGAAGAGATGATGATGAGTTTCATGACCAGTTGAGGGTATATCGGGGCGCGATCCCTTGGTCTGTGGCGGAGTATGACTGGGTAATCGCGACTTTTGATGAACGCCGCGCCAAGGGAGAGAATTTGCCGCTGCCCAAAGAGTTTGCTGAATTTAAAGATGAGTTTGAGGCGGCAACGGGAGAGGATTTAGAAAATTTCAAAGACATGATCCTTTTTAGTGACATCTTTCATCAAAGATATCCTAAAAAACTCGAATATGACGCTCACTCTTATCGATTTAACCAAATCAATAAATTCTTGATAACGCACGAGGATGAGCTTATTCAATTAAAGCTTATCTATGTTAAAGAAGACAAAAAGCATGTAGACCCGCCATTGATGAAGGCATTGTGTACGATGTTGTTCGACGAAGAAGATTTTGATGAATCAGGTGAATTTATGGGAAATACTTATTTATATGAAGATGTAATTGCCCAAACTAAAATCAGAAGTAAGGCTAAAAAAACAGATGCTGGGCCGAAAGATCCAAAGATGGGGTTTAAGGGGCTTATTCCTTGGTCTAAGGATGAGTTTAACTGGGTCATGACCGAACATGCGAAGCGTCGTATGGATAAAAATGAAAAAGAGGTGCTGGCTGACGAATATTTGCCTTTGAAGATACAGATGCAGCGCCAGATGGGGAAGGTCATAGATAACTTTGATACGCTTACTCTATTGAACGAAATTTTTCATGAAAGATATTCCAATTCCCTGGAGGCCATGGCGCATTTTCTTAGATATCGCTCCATTTTTATGTTTTTGGATGAATATAAAGATCAATTGATCAAAGAGGGGCTTGTAGATAATACCAGCGGGG
>CAZASA010000162.1:0-2830 GCA_964487685.1 uncultured Planctomycetales bacterium | reverse complement strand
AATTGTTAGTAATGGTCATATAGGCCGCAGAAACATCCTGTGAAGCCGGCATGGACTGCACCCAGGCATCGCTGACAAAAATATTCTTATTCAGGTCATTGGCCCGGGCATTGGTCCCAAAAATAATTAATGCAAAAGATCCTATGAGAAAAAAAGCAATTTTTTTTGTCATAAGCCACCTTTCAATGTCATTCCCTAAAAAAATGTCATTCCCTAAAAAAATGTCATTCCCGCAAAAGCGGGAATCCATTTATTTCTTTTTCTGCAAAGACTGCAGATAATCAATTATTTCGTTTAATTCTTCCGGCGGGATATCTTCAAAAGCCGGCATGATGCTATTGTCTTCCTTGATCCCATAGTGGATAGAACGCCGCAGGCTGTCCCTATCCTGACCATGAAAGTACGCTTGAGGATCATGAAAATTGGTCGGCGGCGGGATAAACTTTTGGGACGAAATACCATTCCCCTCCCCCGTGCGCCCATGGCAAAGGGCACAACCGTAAGAAAGATAAAGCTCTTTGCCTTTACTGACGAATGAAGAAGTATCTGCATACGCCCATGAACACTGCCCTGCCAACCAGCATAGTAATAAAAGAATCTTGTTCATGCGTCACACGATAAATTCTAATTAAAAAAGACCCAAAAATTTGCTCTTTTCAACAACATATCCATCGGCTTTGATGCGGTATAATCCCACAAATTCACCATCTTCAAATTTTGGGCCCACGTCCAAAGTACCATAAACAGTGATCGGGTCTTCAAACTCATCGTCCTTGATATCAAATCCTTTAGGGTCCGCCGTATTGCCGATCATCCATTGATCATAGCCTAACATCGCGCAAAATAAACAGGACACTAGCTCATCAGCGAAGAGGAATTCCTTAATAGTCTGCCCTTCGCTATTGGCCAAAGGGATAACAAAACCCTTGATCGCGACCTTATGGCCGTTCAAAACTGCTATCTGCGGCGGGATGATCATGGGTTTTTTGGTCCCTTTGGTGACATTACCGTCGGGATGTTCAACGTCCACCGGCGGCATATAATTAAAATACAGGTCGTCAAAGGAAACTACCTGGTAATTGACGTTGTTCCTGACAAATTTTAACGGGGCTGCCCCCAGTTTCTGCTTAGTTTCCGGGACCTGGGTCCATGCCGGATGCGCCGCCCACATGATGCAAATACACAAGCATAGCCAACGAAATATTTTCATATTTTTAATAAAAATTTAAAAACCCAAGCCAGGGCAAAAATGAGGGCCGCAACCATCACAATAGATGCGCCGGAAGCAGAACCAAAATAATACGAGAAATAGATCCCCCCGACAGCGGATATCACCGCGAAAATACAAGACAAGCCGATCATCCGTCCCAAGCGGTCTGTCAACAGCCTTGCCGCGGCCACCGGGATGACTAACAGGGCATTGGTCAATACCGTGCCCACGGCCTGGATACCGACGACAACAGTAAAGGACAAGAATAACAAAATCCCGTAATGCATCACCTTGACCGGCATGCCGATCGTCTGGGCATAATTGGGATCAACGGTAAATAATTTTAATTCTTTATAAAATAAAAACAACGCTAAAAGAGAGATCGCCGAAATTATCATGATCAAATGCAAGTCCCCGTTGGTTATCCCCAGAATATTACCAAAAAGCATCGAAAACAGGTCCCTGAATGACTTAGTCGTACTGATAAGCAGGATGCCAAAGGCAAACATGATATTGGGGATCATGCCAACTAGGGTATCTTCATATACCGATTCATCACGGGCCAAAAATCCAATACCTAACGCTGTTAACACCGTCGCGATCAAGGCACCGGCAAATAAACTGCCACCCATTAAATAGGCAATGACGAGCCCTGGCAGGGCGCTGTGGGTCAACGCATGCCCAACCACCGCCATCCGTCTTAAAACAACAAAGGTCCCCAGGGCCGCGCAAAGCACCCCGATGATCACAGCGGCACAGATCGCGCGCTGGATAAAGACATATTGTAATGGGTCAGTTAAATAATGCATCAGTGGCAATCACATCCTTTGTCAGCAGGGCCTTCTTGATGTTCCGGACCGCAGAATTTTTTACCGTCTTTTAAAAAAATAGCTTTATCATAGCGCCCTTCTTCCTGGTCATAATAATGGGTCGCCACGATAACAGTCTTGCCCTGGGATTTGATCTTATGTAAAACCTCCCCCACCGTCTGGCGTGTGCTCACGTCAACGGCATTAAGAGGTTCATCCAGTAAAAGCAAATCCGCATTTTGGGCCAGGGCGCGCGCGATCAAGACCCTCTGCTGCTGGCCTCCGGAAAGCTTGCTGATCTGACGAAGAGCCAGATCCAATACGTTCATTTCTTTAAGAGCATGACGGGCGATTTCAATATCTCTTTGTTGAGGTTTTTTAAACCAACCTAAATACACGTACCTACCCATGACAACAAGGTCTAAAACACTGATGGGAAAATGCCAATCGATCTCACTGCGTTGGGGCAAATAGACCACCCGGTGATGGCAATCACCCAACGGATGCCCAAAAACACGGATACTACCTTGACGTATGGGCAAAAGCCCGCAAATAGCTTTAAAGAGGGTTGATTTACCGGCACCATTAGGACCGACCAGGGCCAGGGACGAGCCTGCTTGAACGCTGATATCAAAATTATTGAGAGCAAATTTATCCTCTGAAGCATAAGAAACCCCCAAACCCTTTATTTCCAAGGCAGGAGCTTTGGGATCAGGAGGACTATGATGATGTTGGCAATAGGGAAATTTCATGTCTGTTATCATAACATTGCTAAGGCGGATTTTTCTATATGTTTTTGTCATTCCCATTA
>CAZASA010000161.1:0-2876 GCA_964487685.1 uncultured Planctomycetales bacterium | reverse complement strand
CGGTTGGTCCCCTACATCCCAATCGCTGTTCCTGTCACGGGGAGAAAAATAACGTTCCTTGGAACGTGAGCCTTCCTCGTCCGCACGGGCACCGACAATGACACCGATATAGGGTTCCTTATTGGTATCAATCTCATACTTCCCGCTTTGATGATTAAGCCTCAAACGGGGCCAAGATCCTGAAAGGGTGTTTCTCAAAGCATCTGATTTTAACGCCTTGCAGCAGCTAATACGATCCAGCGCTCCATCAGGGAAGGTGCGTTTGTCTTTGAGCGCCTGGGTATTTTGGCCGACGATCATATTTAATTTGAATTTAAGGGCCAAATCATCACGGTATTTGATCATCTCCGGGATCTTGAAACTCGTATCAATATGCATTAAAGGAAATGGCACATGGCCAAAGAAGGCCTTGCGCGCCAGCCACAACAATACCGTCGAATCTTTGCCAATGGACCATAACATGACCAAGGACTTAAATTCACGGTAAGCTTCACGCAATATAAATACGCTTTGGGATTCTAAGGCGTCTAATTTATCCATTGATTTGTTCATATATTTTAGATCCCCGACTAAAACATTCGGGGATGACAAGACTCCTTAGATTATAATTTAGCCGCAGCATCCTTGATGCTTTTGGTCAGTTTATCTGATTCATCCTTACCGGTTGTTCCATAGCCTTTAAGAGTATCAATTTGAGCTAAGGCTGCCTGAAGATAGGCTTCCCCTAAATATTCACGTGCTTGAGGGAAATTAGGCCTTAGATCAAGGGCCTTTTTATAATTGGCCAATGAGTCATCGATCAAGCCCAAATTTCTTTGGGTATACGCCAACATGTTGAGAATATCGGGATTATTGGGATCTGCGGCCAACGCCTTCTCAAATAGCGGGAATGCCCCTTTAAAATCATTATTCTTGGTTGCCGTCACTCCTTGATCATAGAATGATGCGGCCGCCTGATTCACCGGAGGTGTGCCGTTCTGATAGCTCGGCGATGGGGGCGTCGGCGTTGAATCCGCATGGCAGATCATATTTGATCCAATCAAAATAGCTGTTAATAATCCAACAACTCTTATGCGTTTATCCACTTTTTCCCCCTTTAGCTAAATTTCTTTTTGGATTATTGTGTAAACCGCATTCTTTTTGCAGAGGCTCTTCCCACCACCAACGGCCGGCACGGATATCTTCACCAGGTTTGATAGCTCTCGTGCATGGGGCACAGCCGATGGAAACAAATCCTTTAGCATGTAAAGGATTAATATCCACATTATTTTTTTTGATATAGTCCCTGACTTGATCCAAAGACCAATTATAGAGAGGATTGAATTTGATCTTTTGATTAGCCTCGTCCCATTCAACCGGCTCAAGGCTGGCACGTATCAACGATTGGTCCCGTCGTAAGCCCACGATCCAGGCATCCTTATTGGATAAAGCCCGTTGTAGAGGCTCTACCTTACGGATATGGCAGCAAAGTTTTCGATTCTCAACACTTTCATAAAAGAGATTGATCCCTTTGATAAGGACCATCTCTTCGACCTTGTTAGCATCTGGGAAATAGATCTTAAAGTCCAATTTAGGATATTTTTTTTGGTTCTTGGCCATCAGATCATAAGTTTCTGCATATAATCTCCCGGTATCCAGAGTAAATCCCTCAATACTCGGCGCATTTTTGGCGATCATATCCAAGATCACCTGGTCTTCTTCGCCTAAACTGGTGGCAAAGGTGATCTTGGAGGCAAATTCATCAAAGGCGAGCTTAATGATTCCCGAAGCTTCTAAATTCTTCGCCTTTGCTTTAAGTTGGGTAATCCGTTCTGTTTGCATATGCACTCTATTTATCCCTAATACCCCTATAGATTGGACTTTAAGGATACCAAAAAACCCTAAAAATTGGAAATTATTTTAAATCAATCTACCGTCAAGGAAGACTTTCAACTCACCTGGGGAAATGACATCCCAATGTTCATTGGATGTCAGGGGTCTAGTAGCTACTATTGTTACCACGACTTTGGATGACGTCTCTTTTTGAAAATCAACCTGCCAGTCTTTGTCTACTAAAACTGCCCTGCCAAAAGGTGCCTTACGGGTGATCCAACTAAGTGATGTAGAACAATACGCGTATAGTTTCGCACTATCGCTTAGAAGGACATTGCATATACCTAATTTATTAAGTTCATTCAATGATTTAGCGATAAACATATCCAATATTTTTCCGGAAGGCTTATGCTGCCAGCGCCGGCGAATAGTATCCAGGAGCCAGCAAAATGCATGTTCGCTATCGGTGGTGCCCACAGGCTTATAATATTTTAACTTCTTTTTTTTGATCCCTTTCAAACGACCATTATGGGCAAAGGTCCAATTCTCTCCCCAAAGTTCTCTGGTAAAAGGATGAGTATTTTCGAGACAAACAGCACCAATATTGGCCCGTCGAATATGCGCGATAACAGTCTTGCTCTTGATAGGGTATTTCTGGACCAATTGGGCGATCTCTGAATAAGCCCCGGCCTTGGGTTCAAGAAAACTTCTGCAGCCCTTACCTTCATAAAAAACGATCCCCCATCCGTCCTTATGAGGGCCGGTAACACCGCCTCGCCTAATAAGGCCGGAAAAGCTAAAACATATGTCGGTAGGGACATTGGCACTCATCCCTAATAATTCACACATTTAAAAACCTTAAGTACGGTATTCAGCAAACAAATCGGTAGACAGATAACGTTCTCCCGTAGAAGGAATAATTGTTACTATCAGTTTCCCTTTATTCTCCGGACGGGCCGCGACCTTTAATGCTGCTGCCACATTCGCCCCTGAAGAAATACCACACAAGATCCCCTCTTCACGGATAAGCCTTTTGGCCATGGCAAAGGATTCCTCATTGGTCA
>CAZASA010000160.1:0-2975 GCA_964487685.1 uncultured Planctomycetales bacterium | reverse complement strand
CTGGATAAGCTGATGCTGGGACGTACGGTCATTGCCATTGCCCATCGCCTGTCTACTATCATGAAGGCTGACAGGATCGTGGTGCTGGAATTCGGGAAGATGGTGGGGATTGGTAAACATGATGACCTGTTATTTTCCTGCCCCTTATACCGCCGGCTTTATGAAACCCAGTTTCGCACATCAGGGGTTTGATTTTTATTGCAAAAATCAAAGTCTTTGTTATAGTAGAAGTTCAATTTAACCCAAATGGCCGCCTTTGAGGGCATGAGGTTTAGATCAAAGGTAGGTTGAAATTAAAAGTCCTTCCCTGACCTGATTGTGAATACGATCTGCCGGAAGGATACAGAAGAGAGGAAGTAAAAGTTTATGGCAACAGAATTGATCAAGAAGTTGTTGGAAGCAGGAGTGCATTTCGGTCATCAAAGCCGCCGCTGGAATCCCAAGATGAAAAGATTTATATTCGGGGAACGAGGCGGCATTTATATTATTGACCTTGAAAAGACCGTGGACCGGCTCAATGCCGCCAGGGACGCCATCCGTGACATTGCGGCCAAGGGCGGTAAGATCCTTTTCGTGGGCACCAAGAAACAGGCCCAGCAGGTCATCGAAGAAGAGGCCCATCGCTGTGAGATGTTCTATGTCATGAACCGCTGGATGGGCGGGCTTTTGACCAACCTGGAGACCGTCAAGAAATCCGTGCGCAAATTGGTGGACATCGAGAAGATGGAAACCAACGGCACCGTTGGCCGTTTGACCAAAAAAGAAGCTTCCTTATTAATGAAGGAAAAAGACCGTTTGATCCGTGACCTGGGCGGTATCCGTGAAATGGGCGTGCCTCCTCAGGGGATCTTTATCGTAGATACTAAAAAAGAAGAAATTGCAGTGGCTGAAGCCAATCGTTTGGGGATCCCGGTATTCGGCCTTATTGATACGAACTCTGACCCTGATCTGATCCAATATCCGATACCTGGTAATGATGATGCGGTTAAGTCCATTAAATTCATCGCCGGCCTGATGGTGGACAGCGTGATCGAAGGACGCAAGGAATATTTAGCAGGCAAGAAGGTACAACAAGGAGCACAAGCTCAGGAAGTGACCGTATGATGACAATCACAGCCAATGAGATCAAGCGCCTGAGGGAAGAAACTGCATGCGGGGTCATTGATTGTAAAAAAGCCCTGGATGAAGCCAAAGGTGATTTTAATAAAGCCAAGGAATTATTACGCAAGCGCGGATTGGAAATGGCAGCTAAAAAGAGCGACCGCCTCGCCAAGGAAGGCCGTGTCGAATCGTATATCCATAATGGCAACAAAATTGGTGTTGTCGTCGAGGTCAATTGCGAGACTGATTTTGTGGCCCGTAACGAGGATTTTTGTAAATTCACCCGCGATCTGGCCCTTCATATCGCGGCTACAAATCCCAAGTATATTAAAAAAGAAGATGTTCCGGCGGATATTTTGGCGAAAGAAGCTGATAAAGAAGCTTTTTATAAGGCCAATTGCCTTTTAGCCCAAGCCTATGTTAAGGAACCTGGAAAAAGTATCCAGGACCTGTTAAATGAACTGGTCGCCAAGATCGGCGAGAATATCGTGGTAGGCCGTTTTGTCCGATTTAAAGTGGGAGAGTAGCTTTGAACAAAGCACCTGTCTTTAAAAGAGTATTGCTAAAATTAAGCGGGGAGGCCCTTTTAGGCCGGATGGAGCATGGTATTGATGTGGAAATGTGCGTTTCATTGGCTAGTCAGATCAAGGAAGTGCATGAGGCAGGTGTTGAAATGGCGATCGTTGTGGGCGGCGGTAATATTTTCCGGGGTCAGGTGGAAAGCAAACGATTTGGCCTGGACCGTTCCGTTGCCGACTATATGGGTATGCTGGCCACGGTCATGAACGGGTTGGCATTGCAAAATGCCATGGAGCAGATCGGTGTTCAGACCAGGGTCATGACCGCCATCCAAATGCATGCGATCGCCGAGCCTTATATTTTACGCCGTGCCATCCGCCATCTTGAGAAACGCCGCGTGCTTATCTTTGTGGCGGGTACAGGAAATCCTTATTTCACCACCGATACTGCAGCTGCTTTACGTGCCACTGAGATCGGTTGCGATGTGATTATGAAAGCGACCAAGGTCGACGGCGTCTATTCAGCCGATCCCAATAAAGATAAAAATGCCAAGAAATTCAAGAAATTGAAATTTATTGACGTATTAAAGAAGGATTTGAAAGTGATGGATGCAACTGCCATCAGCATGTGTATGGACAACAGCCTGCCGATCATCGTCTTTGATCTATTGCAAAAGGGTAATATCAAAAAAGCCATTTTTGGTGAAGAGATCGGGACCATCGTACGATAGGAGTTAGATATGACATCCAAAGAGATTTTAAGAGAGACGGAAGGCAAGATGAAGAAGACCATGGAAACCACCTTGCGTGAGTTTTCGGAGGTCCGTACCGGGCGCGCACAGCCGTCACTGATCGAGGACATGCACATCAACTATTACGAAACTTCGACCCCGATCAAGCAGTTGGCCGCTGTCTCATCACCTGACCCGCGCCAGATCTTAGTCCAGCCGTGGGACGCTAACGCCATCAAAGATATTGAAGCCGCCATCATCAATTCCAAATTAGGCATCACACCCTCCAATGACGGCAAGATGATCCGGTTGGTTTTTCCGCCGTTGTCCACCGAACGCCGGGAAGAGTTCATTAAGGTTTGCAAGGACATGGCTGAGCGCGGACGTGTGACCCTGCGTTCCATCCGCCGTGATGCCAATGAAAAGATCAAGAAGATGCAAAGTGAAGGTCATGTCAGTGAGGATGATAAGTTCAAGGGTGAAGAAGAAGTGCAGAAGATGACTGACCGTTTCATTAAAGAGATAGATGCTCTGCTAGAAAGAAAAAGCAAAGAGTTACGAGAAGTTTAAAGACCGACTAGCTCACCCTGGTAGAGCACTACACTTTTAATGTAGGGGTACCGCG
>CAZASA010000159.1:0-2987 GCA_964487685.1 uncultured Planctomycetales bacterium | reverse complement strand
CTTCGTGATTAAGGGACATATTCTTTGATCCTCACAATGGTTCGACCTTGAGCGATCATAGCTTTTTTTTGTACTACCAAGCAATATATTTGGCTATCGTCTTTGATGATTCGAGCGTGCATTAGGGAATCGCACAGGACTTTGAGCCTGTTATCCAAATCCCATTTGTACGTAAGGCTAGGCGGGTAAAAGTCAATGTGAACCTCAAGCCTAGCATCCTCTCTAAAGCAAAATAAGCACCCTTCAGGGCGTTTTAACGCCTTAGCCTTGATGTATGCCTCAAAATAAAAAATCTTGGTCTCGTTGGTGTTTACGCGTTGTTGGTACAGCTTTCCAGTCTTGGTCTTCACGATCTTGCCAATTTTCTTATAGGCATTCACTGACGGGGGGAAACCCAAAGTAATCTCAATCATTTCTTGTCCTTCCAAGATTTCCTACTCTGTGGCTCAATTTCAGGCTCCTGGTTCAACGATCTCTGCTTTGGGGCATCGTCATGGGGGTCATCCGTATAAAAGCTCCTGAGCGCCTCAAATGCGTTCAGCTTCTCGTCCGTGAGTTTCTTCCAGTTGGTCATGTCTTTCCTTCCTTTTCCAAATTTCTTAAATATTCTTCTTCGTGTAATGTTGATGAAACCAATCCCATTGCAAATGGCGACGTAGCTTGTTTTACAATAAGTTTACATAAGTTTTTAAAATCAGTTAAATCAGGCATCCATTCAAATCTATTTGGGCAATCAAGATAAGCTTTTTGAAGCGTATTGTCTGAAAATTCTGCCAAATGATGATCCCATAATTTAATTGCGATTCCTAACATCTCATCAGTGGGATATAAGCTTTGGAACTTGGTTGGATAAAGGGCTTTCAAGCTCATCAAAAGCGTCCCAGCCCTTGGCTTCTTGTTCGGCTGCGTTGACGAGGTAGTCCCAGTTCTTTTCACTGTTTGATTTAGTTTTGCCATTTCCAGTTTTTTCATTATGTCTGCTATTTTGTCCATTTTGCACCTCATCAAATTTGTCTTGCCATCTTTCGCCATTGAGAAAAGTAGTTGCATGGGGAATGTACTGAGGGTTCTGCCATTGAACATCCCGTGCTTTACGGTCAATAACATGGGCAATAATAAAATCTGCATTTTCATCTAACTTTTTCCTTGTCCAAATTTCTTTCGCTTTCTTTTTGTTTTGTTTTCTTGGGTATGCTTCCCAAAACGTTTCAAATGATTGCAATTGCACAATAGCTTTATCTTTGTTGTTACTTAGTTCTTCTTTGTTATATAGGATGATCTGTGGATCAGGGGTATGTGCACTACAGATCAGGGGTGGGATGATCTGTAGATCAGGGGTGATCTGTAGATCAGGGGTGATCTGTAGATCAGGGGTTGAGTTAGGAATAAGCAAATTATAATGGTTTGATTTACCGGTATCTTCATCAATTGAAATTAACTTTTTATCTTTTAAATATTTTAATCTTGTGCCTGCGTATCGTTCACTTATATTTAATTCTTCCGCAATAGTGGGAATTGAGGGAAAAATACCTTTTGAACCATGGTGAGAAGCAAGGTTGATATAAATTAATTTATCAATTGGTAATAAATCATATTTTTCGGATTCTTTGCTGTGCAGAAAATTGAGAACTTGGAATACTATGTGGATTTCTTTCGTCATTTTTACTTGTCCGTAAGCAAAATAGTTGATTGCACCTTAACATCAGCTATAATACCTACAGTTGAAATGCGTTAAGGGGTTTTAGTTTTAACGTCGCAGTTACAAATTCTACCCCTCTGAAGCATTCTAAGCAATCGGTTTACCTTTTAAATCATTATGTTCCACGCGTGAAACCAATTAACAATTTCTGTGGATAAGTAAGTTAATTTCATGTGGATAAACCCATTCTCCTCGCAGTAACTCTAGCTATTTTTCAAGGGTAACTTTTTGTACTAAAATATAACCCCACTAAACGCCCCATTGCTATTGACATAGGTCTAGACTGTCTTGACTCGTGAAATGTCTCACCCGTCCAAATTAAGGATTTAATTATGTCTAAAGATCATGGTTGCGATTGCAACAAATGTTGCCCAGGCCCAATGGGTAATCAAGGCCCACAAGGTCAACAAGGTTTACAAGGCGTTCCAGGCCAAGCAGGATCACAAGGCCAACCTGGTCAAAATGGCGCTATTGGCCCACAAGGTTCAATGGGTTTACAAGGTCATGATGGTTTGCCCGGTCAACAAGGTTTAGTAGGCCCAGCAGGCCCGGTCGGCCCCCAAGGAATTCCAGGACAAAATGGAGTTCAAGGTCAACCTGGTCAAAATGGCCAAAACGGTGCTCAAGGTGCGATTGGCCCTCAAGGCATTCAAGGCTTACAAGGTCTGCAAGGCGTTCCCGGTGATTGTGTAATGTGCGAACAAGATGACCACAATGAATTTGCTGAGGTCTACTCTCAATTGCCGCAACAGTTAGCTGCTTCACCTGGTGTGAATTTAGCGGGTGACGTGGTTAAGTTTGAAAAGACGATTGTTGCTACAGCTAACATTGACGCGTCCTTAGCTGCAAGCCAAGGTAAGCTGATAATCAATGAGGCTGGTTGGTATGACGTCGCAGCGGGCATGACAGGCACGTTAAATCCGATTCCTGCACCATTGCCAGTCTGGACATTATCCTTGTTCTTGAATGGCGCTATCGTGGACGGCTCTACTTTCTCAAACGTTCCGCTTTCACCCGCTCAAGCATCTAATGAAATCACCGCTGATACTTATGTTTATTGCGCTGTAGGAGACGTTTTAACTCTTGCTAATACGTCTAATGCACCTGTATTCTTGTCAGCTCCAACATTAGGCACTAATGCACCAACAAATTCTGCTTACTTAAAAGTTGAATTGTTACGTGCTGGCCCAAAATAAGGTGATTTATGAAAGCGAAAAAGAAAGATAGCGGTAAGAAAAAGAAGTAAGGAATGAGCGGTTAGCCCAACACTAGCCGCTTTGTTCTGCCT
>CAZASA010000158.1:0-3038 GCA_964487685.1 uncultured Planctomycetales bacterium | reverse complement strand
ACAATGAGATCATCGCGATCCGCGCTTCCGGGATGAATTTCTGGCAGATCACCCGTCCGGCCCTGGTCTTTGCCATCTTTGTTTCTGCCGTCGTATTTTTAGTCAATGAGGAGTTCGTCCCCCAATCATCGATGGTCAACCAGCAGATCCGTGACTCCGAGATCAAGGTCATCCCTTCCCAAAAAGGCAAAGGGCTGCCGGTGATCCACAATCTTACCTTCTACGGCATGAAAAACCGCCTGTTTTTTATCGATACTTTTGATCCCAATACCAACGACCTAAGCGGGATCACCATCATCGGGCATGACCATAATCAAAACCTGGTCGAAAAAATCGTGGCCCTGAAAGGTAAATGGACCGGTATCGCCTGGAAATTCTATGACTGCCAGGTCACGGAATATAACAAGGACTCCGCCAATATTGCCAGCGGTTTTCGGATCTATAAAGAAAAATTGATGGACATCAAAGAATTGCCCAAGGATTTTTTAAGGCAACGGATGGATACTTCAGCGATGAACCTGCGGCAACTGCATAGTTATATCAAACGCTTCTCAGGCAGCGGGGCGATCAAAACCCTCAATAATCTCCGGGTTGACCTGCATGAGAAGATCACCTTTCCTTTACGCAATTTTATCATTGTTCTCATCGGATTGCCTTTTGCCCTGATGTCCGTGGGCAAACGCAAAGGCCAGACCTTTACTTCCATTGCTATTGCCCTGGTCATTGGATTTTTATATTACGTTTCAGACGCGGTAGGATTGGCCTTGGCCAAAGGCGAGGCTTTATTGCCCTGGGAAGGGGCGTGGCTTACGCCCATCGTTTTTACCCTCATGGCCTTGTTTATCATCGTCAAGAATTTTTAACCCCTATCAGTAACGACAGGTCTGCCACCTAACGACTTTTGAATGGATTTTAAAGCTTAGGAAGGTACACGCGGGGCAGGCGATTGCCCAGGGAACAGAGGATCTCATAGCTGATGGTGTCCGCCCATTGGGCCACGTCGTCGGCGGAGATGGACTCTCCTTTTTGAGTGCCCATCATAACGACTTCATCACCGATCTGAGGTGTATGGCCTGAAAGGGTGACCGCGGTGATATCCACAATGACCTGGTCCATGGTCACACGTCCCACCACCGGGCATCGCACACCAGCAACCAGGACAAAAGCTTTATTTGATAAAGATCTTAAATACCCATTGCTATATCCAATGGGCAGGACAGCAACGGTAATATCATCCTTGGCCTTGAATGTATGCCCATAGCTGATGCCCCGCCCTTTGGCAATGGTCTGCACAAAAATAATGCGGGTCTTGACCGACATCACCGGTTTTAAATGGATCTTCTTTTTTAGGTCTTCCTGTGGATAAACACCATAAAGCATGATGCCGGGACGGGCCAGGTTAAAGAGCTCCGATTTATAATCGCCGAGCCCCATGCTATTGCCGGCATGCACATAGGTGAAGGTAATGAACTGATTTTCCAGGGAATACACAATGTCCCGAAAACGGCGCATCTGGGCCAAGGTAAATTCCCGGTCAGTATCCGCAACGGGCAAATGCGTATATATCCCTTCCAGGACCAGATTGGGGCATTGTTCACGCAGGGTTTGGACAAATTCCAGGAACTGGTCTTCATTGACCCCCAAACGTCCCATGCCGGTGTCTATTTTCGTATGCACGGGCAATTGAATGCCGGCCTTTTTGGCGCACTTATCCAGAGCATGGGCCATTTCCATAACGCATACCGTCGGGGTCAGATCATACTTAACAATATCTTCGGCTTCCGAGGCCAGGGTGGATTCGAACAATAAGGTCTTTTCCTTAAATCCGGTGGCGCGCAAAAACAGGCCTTCAGTGGCGTTGGAAACGGCCCAATATTTGCACCCGCAATTCCTTAAGGCTTCAGCCACCGGAAGCATACCATGGCCATAGGCATCGGCCTTGATCACCGGCATGATGCCCGAGGTGTGCGCGATGTTCTTGCTGGCCAATTTTTGTAATTGTTCAAAATTATAAGCGAGGGCCTTGAGGTCTAATTCACACCAGGCCGGCGGATTAGTGACTGTATCAAAATTGAGTATTTTAACGTCCATGATTAGACCTTTGAGACCTGGCAGTCCTGGGGATATAAATATAACGGAACAAGGCTTGCGGGATCATCGTATTGCTTATTTTGAAAACGTTGATACGCCAGGGCTGCCATCACCTTACTTTGAGGGAACCAGTATTTTTCATCGGCGAAAAGACATTTTGGACAGGCCGCCTCTATTTCCTTGCGGTAAAGCCCCAACGCGTCCCCGACAAATATGGTCTTGCCTTTTACCATACTCATCACGTTATCTAAACCCGTCAATAAATAATCACCTGTTCGTCCTTTGTTGTTATACAAAGCGGCATACACCTTGCCCCGGCGTGCATCATTGATGACACAGATCTGGTCACAATTATCAAATGGATTCCCGACAGAAACATTCGGGAATGACATTTTTTTTATTCCTTGGGCGATAATATCCAATGTTGGAATGCCCACCACCGGTTTATGGGTGACCATGGCAAAGGCTTTGATGGTGGACAAGCCCACCCGTAAACTGGTAAATGATCCAGGACCCAGGGCAACGGCAAAGCCGTCGACCTGGTCAAAGGTGATACCGGCAGAATCCAGGACCTTGTCTACCGTCGGCAAGATGGAATCTTCCAGCACGGAGGCGGATCTTAAATTCCGGAAACGCAGGACCTTCTCATCTTGACTCAGCGCTAATGAGAAGATCTTGGTTGAAGTTTCGAAGGACAGGAAATACATAGGCTCCGCTGGTGCTCACTTTTATGTTGGAATTCCACTAAATAATATCGTTGGGGCATTTGCTCCCCTAAACGCTCGGCCCACTCGATGACGCTAATACCTTCCCCATATAAAAAATCATCCAGATCAAAGGTATTGACTGCCTTGGTATCTTCCAGGCGGTATAGGTCAAAATGATAGATCGGCAGTTTTCCTTTGTAGAAATTCATCAGTACAAAAGTCGGGCTGTTAACCTTACGG
>CAZASA010000157.1:0-3141 GCA_964487685.1 uncultured Planctomycetales bacterium | reverse complement strand
GATCGGCACCAATACCCAATCGCAGGAAAGCAGGACCAAGCAGGTCATTGAAACGGGGTATATCCCACAGGGCGTCAATGATATTTATGCAGGCAATACGGCTTTTGATGAGTCGACATTTTCAGAGACAAACACGCTGACCAACGGAGGATTCACTCCGTCGAATTAAAAGGGACTTAACGTATGCACAACCGCAAAGGACAAGCGCTTTTGGAATACACGGTGATCTTCATCATCATCCTGGGTGTCATGATCGCCATGAAGGATTATATGAAAAGAGGCATCCAGGGCCGGTGGAAATCAGCGGCTGATGATTTTGGACAGCAGTATGACCCGCAATACATTAACTCCAATATCCAATATTCGACCATGTCCAATTCCTCATCCATCGTGACCGTCGAGAATGGGACCTATAGCGGCACAGAAGGCCAGTGGACAAGCAGGACAGATATCTCTAATTCTTTGGATACAAAGGACGGTTTTACAAAGGTAGGAAGTTAATGCCAAGGATAGACCATGGACATACACAAGCCCCTGCCAGAAGGACAGCAGGACAGGCGATCACCGAGCTTGCTGTTTTCGGGGCCATCCTTATTTTTCTGCTGGGGACGATCGTGCGTTCCGCCGCGGGCAACAGCATGACGCAAAATCAAAATTTAAAAGCCATGCGCATGGCCTTGCTGGCTTCCTGGCAGGGTTCTATGTCAGGCAATACATCACGCAACAGCGCTTCCGTCCTTATCGTCGAAGACCGCCTGTCCCCGGATTTTAACAAGTACGGGGATGTTGACCGCAACCCTTATATTACCAGCGGATCAGGGACCTTCACCTATCAACTACTTTATCCTTTAACTCCCGGACAAGACAATATGCGGGCCAATATGCCGGTGATGGACACCTGGATCAATGGACAGTATTTTCCCTTTGTTACGGCTTTATACAACACTGAAACATTGATGAGCCCGTTGAATCCCAAATATACCCAGTGTTCGCCGGGCAGCGGACCGTATGACGCGTATCCTTTGACGCCAAGCCAATGCAAGCAGAATCAATGCCTGCGCAATCAACGCGAATGGGTTGGAGGGATCATCGAGGAAGATATGTTCGAGAATATAATTCCGGTAACAACAATACCGGATTCCACATGCTTACAGCAATCTTCCGGCGCCTTGCAAAGGACCTGTCAAGCCGAGCTCTATGCCAGGGAAATTTTTTCCGCGTTGGAAGGTCACACCGCAACACCGGCCGTGATCCAAGCGGTCCATGATAACGGCGGCCGAAAGTCCTACGGGACGGTCACGAGTTACTATACAGGGACATGGACATCCACGGCATGCGCGGCATGCTCGGCCTCCTCGCCGTGCCCGACCCTTTGCGGTTTTGCCACTTGGTACCAAGCGCAAGGGTTCCCAACGACAACATCATGTGATACTTCCTGCCAATTAACAGAGATCCAAAATATTATCGTCAGCAACGAGAATGTGAAGTATAAACTGTTTTATACGATGGTGGCTAATCCGATGCTTCAGGGCACAAACCAGGTGCCCCCGGTATTTTCACCGCTCCCACCTCAATGCCTGACTCATCCCTGCCAAAATCAGGAATTATCTGATGATGTGTCTTTGCTGGGTGGAGGGACAGATGGGGATGGCAACGCAACAAATGTTGAAGGGGTCCTGCAATACGACCTTTTACGCAATGCCAAGTATGGGAAGGTATCAGCGGCGTTTAGCCCCGTGCCGCCGGTTGGGGATACCTGTGCCACAGCCGCGGATAATCAGAACTTGCGCTGCAATATCGCCTGGCAATGGGCAGCCACTGCCGCCACCAGTTCCAGCATGCTGGGATTAAACACCGGCAACAATCAATTTCCGACCTATGATGTTGACGGCAGATTAAAGGAACAAACCATTTACGCGTTTAGCTATAACCCAACAACAGGAGAACCAACGGTAAGTTTTGCGGACTATCAGCAGGGAGACATTGATACAACCTGGGACGCCAACTCGTGCTCACCCAAGCCGGGCTTGCAGGCTGACTCGCAAATATATTCTTTTACCCAGCCAGGCACCTATTTGCAGATCAGGGAAGGTCAAATGTACAATCCTGAGACAGGCCAGGCGGTGCGCAGCGTCAACAAGCGCGACACCGTGGACATGATCGAGCGCAGGATACAGTTGAGCAATAACACCGGACGCTTTTGCCCGACGGATGGCACCACGACACCGTTGCCCTGCATTGACAATGATTGCACCGACTATCCACCGGCGACCAAGCCCAATCCTGTCGAAGTATGCGCGAACGGCACAGGTTGTTCCAAAGATCCGACAGTTCCAAGCGGCCCTAATTGCAGCTGCTTTAGCAGTCAATACAATATTAAATCAACCTGCATGGACACCAGTAGCGCGTATCCCATGCTGTATATCCGCAGTCGTATTTTGGATCGGCGCGGGAACTTCTGGATCACCAATGCTAATGGATTGTTGAAGGTAGGGAAATGATCTTAAAAATAAAAGGGCAGTCAACCGTTGAGTTCACCTTTGCGATGATCGTCACCATGTTTTTGATCTACGGGATGGTGCAGATCTTCCGCTGGGCAGGCATGGACCTGGCCCAACGCAGGTACGCCGAGGACAATTCGCTGGTAACGATGACAGGGGGCGATCCGATATCAGAGTTGAATTCCGACCTGGACAACGTACTGCCGATAGATGCAGAATATCATGGAAAGATAACGGATAATAATACGGTAAGACCATGAAAAAAATATTCATTAACAGGTTTTCCAACAGTCTAAAAGGACAGACGTCGCTGATCCTGATCTTGTTAACAGCGGCCGCCCTGATCTTTTTTGCCATTTCGTTGAATTGGGGACGCATTGCCCAAACCAAGGCGCAGGTGACCATTGCCGCGGATGAATCAGCCGCCCTGGTTGCTTCTGACGCGGCCAGCTACGGGGAAATGCAGAAGCAGACATATTTAGGGAATTCAAACAGGATATCGTCGTTAAACGGGATGATCATAGCCATCATTGCTCTGGTGGTGGCGATCATTTGCCTGATACTTGTCGTCGTCACCGGAGGAGGCAGCCTGTTGATACTCTTGGCAGTCTTGTCTGTTCTCATGGCTATCGCGAATTTG
>CAZASA010000156.1:0-3150 GCA_964487685.1 uncultured Planctomycetales bacterium | reverse complement strand
CAATGTCAAGACCATCAAGGTCTTTCGAGTGGGGGAGAATTTTGACCCTAAAATCGTGGAACCTTATAAAGTTGATGCTTTTTTATTTGATACCTATGATCAATACAATTACGGAGGCACTGGCAAGACATTTAATTGGGATGTTTTAAAACAAATTAAATCAGCTAATGACGTGCCCATCATTTTGTCCGGCGGTTTAAATGCCCAGAATGTGATCGGGGCGGTCAATGCTTTTAAGCCCTATGCTGTTGACGTCAATAGCGGTGTAGAGGAGTCCCCAGGCAAAAAAGACGCCAAGAAAATGAAAGATTTTATCGATATCGTCAGCTACATCAGCGGACCCAAGGTCAAAGAGCATATCTGATTTTTTCCCCTCTTTTTTATAAAGAGGGGACAGGGGGAGTCCAAATTTTAACGATCATCAACCATAAAGACCTTCAAACCATCGTCCATCTGAGTGCCCATGCCATCCGGGATTTTTTGTCTCACGCGGATGCCAGCCAGTTTAAAGGTGAGGCCAACCTAGCGATCACATCTTTTCAGTCCAGTCCCCAGGATTTTTCTGATGACAAATTAGTTGCGTATGGCACGGACACTGTTGCAGCCATTGATTATCCTGTACGCATAGAAGTGCGTGGCATGACCCAGGAAGGTGCGGCACAGATGGTGGCCAAGGGTATTTGGGGCCCTAAACGCGAGGAGGCCGCCGTAGGGATCGGCCAAAAATGCAGGGAACTTAAGCTCGGTATTCAATTGAAATTAGCAGGGACATCATCGATTGAGTTTAATGTGCAGGGAGTTGATAAGTCCGTCCCTATCCGTTTTTTGCAAGGGGCCTTTGAAAATGTGCTCAAAGAAATGGATTATCAACCTGGAAGCCAAATCGACAGCCGCAAAAGCAAAACAGTCATTGCTGCTGATGGGGACGGCACGATTTATGACGGTCCGCGCGTTGGCTTTTTGCCGACACTGGCGGACAGTCCGGTCAAAGATGCCCTTTGTTCTTATTTAAAAGCTGGCGGCCTATTTATGTTGGTTTCAGGGAATGACCTTAACCGTTCATTTAAGCGCTTGGTGGGAGCTTTACCCAAGGAAGTTTATTGCCGTGTTTTAGTTGCGGGCAATGGCGGGGCAGAATTGGTATTTGTGGATCCCCAAGGACGGCCAAATCCTGTTTCAGGATATAGAAAACAAGCACTGACCTTGGCCAACGATAAATCTCATCAGCGCGTTTTGGACATGGTTTATATCGGGGACGATGGTTCAAAAGAAGGCAATGACTACCCTGCTTTTAAGGCCGTTGGATTTAAACATTCCGTATTAGTGGCCCCGGAATTCTTAGAAGATTATGACCCTGGCCTTAAACCTTGTTATATAGGAGGGCTAGTACAAGGTACCCGCCAATATTTGGAAGATTTTATAGCAGGCCGCATGGATACCCTCAGCTTATAACTGCTTTTGCCGTCCCCCTCAAAAGTGGCATAAAATACATCAACAGTATATACTTTGACTATGTCACGTTATTTAGATATAAGAAGAGTTATATCCTTCGGTGTACTTATAGTTTTCTTGGCTAATACCTGTGGTCCAATACCTATTGCACAGGCCCAGGTTTTTCGTTTGCCCGCACCCGGGGTAATGGTCCATCTAAGCCCTGAATTTGATCCCCCGATCCTTAAAGGTATCAAGGTCCATCCAGAGAATCCACTCCGTTTTGATTTCATTTTAGATCAAGGGGATACGCTGACCCAGAGACAAAACCCTTACGCATTGAAGCAAGAAGCCACGCGTCTAATCAAATATTTCCTTGCGAGTTTAACCATCCCTGAAAAAGACCTCTGGGTAAATTTATCCCCGTATGAAAAAAATCGTATTATTCCCGAATCTTTTGGCCAAACAGAGATGGGCCGTGATTTATTAGCCGAAGACTATATGCTCAAGCAAATAACAGCCAGTTTGATATATCCGGAAGATCAGATAGGCAAGAAATTCTGGAAACGCATCTACGAAGAGGCTTCCAAGAAATTCGGCACAACAAATATCCCCGTTAACACATTCAATAAAGTCTGGATAGTCCCTGAAAAAGCAGTCGTTTATGAAAACGCCAAATCAGGAACAGCGTATGTAGTGGAATCAACATTGAAGGTGATGCTTGAGGAAGATTACTTATCATTATCAAAACATTTACAAAATTCTTCGGGCAGCCAACCAGATAAGGCGTTGAGAATGAAAGCACCCCAGAGAAACCACCCTAACGCCCCACTGCAAGCCACAAGTGCCCTCGGCTCTCAAATTGTCCGCGAGATAGTCATCCCCGAGTTGACCCAAGAAGTCAACAAAAACAAGAATTTCGTCCAACTGCGCCAGGTCTACAATTCCCTTATCTTAGCAACATGGTACAAGAAAAAGATTAAAGACAGCATTTTAAACCAAGTCTATGCAGATAAGAAGAAAATTGTAGGGGTAGGATATGACCAAAGCATAAGCCACTTGGCAGGCCAACCAGGGGACATGTTCAAATCAGAACAACAAGGAACGTGTCCCCCAGCAGGCTGCCTACCGGATAAAGCGTTGAAACCGAAAGCATCCCAGGGAAACCGTCTCAACGACGTCGAGGCCATCTACCAGCGCTACCTTCAAGCTTTTAAAAAAGGTGTCTATAACTATATCAAAGAAGAACAAGTCCCTATCACTAATCAGCTAGTTCCAAGGAAATATTTTTCTGGAGGAGAAACATTTATAGGGGTAACCTCTGAATTACGCTCTATTTCACAATTACCAGATCAAGCTATGATTATTAATGACCATGCCATGGCAGTTCAAGTTAATGTTAAAGCGGATAGTAATCAATCGAAGGTAATACGAATTAAAAGATTTAGTAATGATGGTGGTTCAAGTGATGAGGTGGAGACATCCTTAACAATATCTTATAACAAATTGAAGAATATGGGGATTCATCAGGTTGCTTATGGAAAACAAGCATTTATTGAAACCACAGAAAATTGGCCTTTTGTGTTGAAGCTTTTTAAAGATAATATTGGGAATCATATTTCTTCAGGGGATACAATACATGCCTATTTAACCGCACAAAAATGTTTAGGAGAATTGGTGCCACCATTTACTTTTATTAATTTGCAAACGGATCATGGC
>CAZASA010000155.1:0-3235 GCA_964487685.1 uncultured Planctomycetales bacterium | reverse complement strand
ACAACAGGCGGTGTTACAGCAGCAACAACAACAAATGGCATTGACTTTGTCAAAACCAGTGAAAACTATCCTTTAAAATGAATCTGATCCGCCCGCAACCACATAATCACATTCCCCCATTATTAATAGGTCTATCCCATAACTGATGGCATAATTTCCGGCAGCGCAGGCTGTGGTAAAAATCCTGTTCCTTCCCGTCAATTTAAATTCCATGGCTATATCAACCGGTATATTATTTACTGAAGATTGAAACACCAATGATTTATCTAGCCTCTCGTAAAATTCTTCCTTAACAAAACTCTTATTCAAACTCTCTATGGATTGGCTTTCCCCCATGGTCGTCCCCATGCATACAGATACCTGAGACCTGGAAAACTGTTTGCACTCTAGTCCTGCGTCTTCAATGGCCAATTTGGTCGCAGCAACAGCCAATTGTGAAGCCCTCCCTAAAAAAACCAAGGTCCTTAAGCTTATAAAATCTTTCCCTTCAAAGCCCTTGATTTCGCATCCATTATGGCTTTGATAATTGGCAGTATCAAAAAGCTCCACCTTAGAAATCCCTGATTTTCCCTTCAACAAATTCTCCCAGAATTTATCCTTTCCAATACCAATGGAAGAAATCACCCCGACACCGGTTATAACTATCCTTTTATCCATGACTATTTTATTCCGTTCCAAACTTTCTTAATATTAAAACAGAATTTGCCCCGCTGGGATCAAAACAATTGACCATGATATGATCAAGGCCCCTGCTTTGTACGGACTTAAACACGCAATTAAGACCGCAGTCTTTGTCATTGAATTGGTTATTGATCACCGGAGGAATGGTTTTTGTCTCTAAACTTCCTAATGCAGCAACCAGATTCATGCCGCCAGAAGCGCTGAATGTTTCCCCGATCATTGATTTAATGGCTGTTACCGGTACCTTTAGGGCATGTTTCTTAAAAACTGCTTTGATGGCCTTCGCCTCTACAGCGTCTCCATCTTTTGTTGAATTTGCATTGGAAAAAATACAATCTATGTTTTCTGGGACTAAACCACTTTTATTGATGGCTGATTGCATGGCATCAATTATACCCGTTGCCTTCCTGTTATACCTATGAAAACCTCCGGGATCAAAATTCGAAGCCACAGATATCACTTCCGCGTATATTTTTACCTTCCTTCTTAACGCTGAACCTAATGTTTCTAATAAAACGACCGATGCACCTTCAGCAAAAACAATGCCGTCCCTGTTTTCGTCAAAGGGCCTTGATACAGGCTCAGAATTTTCTTTCAAGCCAGATAAATAACCTAAACGAAAAAATCCAAGGAACGTCTGCAGGCAAATTTCTTCGACGGAACCTACCAAGACCCTGTCTGCCCTGTCAAATTGCAAAGCATGAGTGGCATAATCTAACGCATCATGGCCGGAACAAAAACCTGTGGAAAGAGTGGTATTAAATCCTTTGATCCCAAACCGGATGGCGGCCCTGCTTGCCGGTGAATTGATGACAGTATTGGGGAACCGGGAAGGGTTAACAAACCTTGGCCCCTGCACCAGACAGTCTCTGTCAAATTCCAAAAGACTGTTCAAACTGCCAAAAGTCGTCCCAACAGAAATTCCTGTTCGACGGGAATTCTTCTCATTGATGCTTAAACCAGCATCCTCGATAGCAAACTTCATTGCAGCAGACAATAAAATTGTTGGTCTGTCTAAATCAACCAACCCTATCCTGCCTAAAACCTCTTTGGCATTGAACCCTGTTATTTCCCCACCGATCTTTATCTTAAATTTAGAAGTATCAAAAATAGTTATTGGCCTTATTCCTGACTGCCCTTCTACCAATGCTTTCCAATAATTGTCTTTTCCGATGCCAATGGGGGACAATACCCCTATGCCTGTTATAACAATGCGTTTATTATTCATAGGCAGCTTTAAATAAAATCACATTCCTAGCCCTCCGTCTATCCGGAACACCTGTCCAGTGATATAGGCGGAATTACTTTGAAGTAAAAAGTTGACAAGCTCTGCCACTTCTTCCGGTTTTCCAAACCTCTTCATTGGGATCAAATCCAATATTTTACCATGGTCCAAATTCGCCACCATATCCGTCTCAATAAATCCCGGGGCTACAGCATTAACACGGACATTAAAAGCGGCCACTTCTTTGGCGAGGGATTTTGTAAACGAAATGATCCCACCTTTTGAGGCTGAATAATTTGTTTGCCCAGGCATGCCAATAATGCCGCTTAAAGAAGAAATATTAATGATATTTCCTGACTTTTGTTTCATAAAAGTAAAAATAAAGGCCTTTGTAATGTTAAAAACCCCTTTAAGATTAGAATCCAAGACGCTGTCCCAGTCTTCTTGGGACATCATGGCAAGTGAAACGTCTTTTATGATGCCCGCATTATTAACCAGGATATCTACCGTACCGAATTTATCTAAAACAGTGTTTTTCATTTTCTGTACTTTGTCAAAATCCCTCACATCTACTTTAAATGCCAATACTTTTACCCCATATTTCTTCAATTCATCAATCAACGACCCTGCCAAGTCTTTGTTATTTAAATAATTAAAAACAATATTGGCACCTTCTTGGGCAATCTTTAAGGCAATAGACCTGCCTATGCCACGGGTTGCCCCGGTAACAATGGCAGTACGACCTATTAGATTTTTAGAATTGACCATGAAATGACTCTTTTAAAATGAATTTTCTAAACTTAAAACTTATAAGTCAAAGACAGGGTCCCAACATTAACGAAAGCCCTGTATTTCCCGCTAAGTTTCGTCCCAAACTGAGCGAGATCAACTGTATTGACAACATTACGGGATTCGTAGAAATCTGCAACATACGCGATGTCAACGGTGAGCCTGCTTGTTATATCGTAACCTAGGCCAGCAGTAATAGAATTAGAATCACCGTCAGGGAACGCTGTATCAAAGGTAATCTCAGGGATTGGTGTTTGGTGGTGCGCATAGCCTGTGCGTATTCTAAATTTATCCGTAACAGCATATTGAACACCTAAAGACTCAGACCAGACAGAATGCCACTCCCTTGGTTGAGGATTACCCTGGCTTAATACATTTCCCTGGTTACCACCACTAGGAACATATGGGTAAAATGTCGTTTGCTGTTTATAATTGGACCAGTCAGTCCATTCAAGATCAAAATTAAATGTCCATTTCTTGGCAGGTTTTAGACTGTACCCCAATGTCACACTTTGAGGCAATGTGAGCTTCTGGATGGCT
>CAZASA010000154.1:0-3285 GCA_964487685.1 uncultured Planctomycetales bacterium | reverse complement strand
CAAATGGGCGTTGAATTGGTCGAATGCAGGGACCTGGTTGTTCAAGATGGGTATGTCCATATGCGTACGACCCGCGGGTTTAAGCGGGTGGATGTAATTTATCGTCGGATCGACGATACTTCCCTTGACCCCAAGCATTTTAATCCTGATTCTGTTTTAGGTGTGCCCGGGTTATTTGATGTTTATTTGCGCGGGAATGTGGCCCTGGCCAATGCGCCCGGCACCGGGGTCGCCGATGACAAGGTGATCTATGCTTATGTCCCTAAGATGATCAAATATTACTTAGAAGAAACGCCTATCCTGCCCAATGTGCCGACCTATATGTGTTGGGCCGAGAAAGACCGGGAATATGTCATGGCTAATATCGGAAAGATGGTCGTCAAAGCGGCAAATCAGTCTGGAGGTTATGGGATGCTGGTCGGGCCGCAAGCTACCAAGAAGGAACAAGTTGAATTTAAAGATAAGATCAGGAAATTCCCCAGGGAGTATATAGCCCAGCCGACCATGGCCCTATCGCGTATCCCCACTATTATTGAGGACCAGATCAAAGGCAGGCATGTGGACCTGAGACCATATATTCTTTGCGGACGTGATATTTATGTATTGCCTGGAGGTCTGACCCGTGTCGCCTTGCGGGAAGGATCTTTGGTCGTTAATTCTTCGCAAGGAGGCGGCAGTAAGGATACATGGGTACTGCGTTAGAAGGAAACAATTATGCTTAGCCGAGTGGCCAGTTCCATCTATTGGATAAACCGTTATATCGAAAGGGCGGAGAACTATGCCCGTTTGATCGAAGTGGATTACAATCTGGCCATGGACCTGCCTCCGGGAGTCGTTGAACAACAGTGGAGACCGTTGGTGTTAACGACAGGGGATGAAGCTCTTTTCCAGGAAAATTATGGGGAATTTACCAAGAAAAATGTGATCCGTTTCCTGGCTTTCGATGCGACGAATCCTAATTCGATCTGTTCCTGCCTTTACGCGGCCCGTGAAAATGCGCGCACTGTCCGGGAGATCATTCCCAGCGAAATGTGGATGCAGATCAATGAAATGTATCTTTCCATGCGCTCCATGGTCAAGGATGATGACCTGAACCAAAAATTCCTTATTCAGTTCTTTCGGGACATCAAGCAAGCGGGGCATTTGTACTCGGGCATCATGGACGGGACATTTTCCCGTTCTGAAGGGTGGCATTTTGGCAATATCGGCCGCTTCCTGGAAAGGGCGGATAAGACGGACCGTATCATTGATATGAAATATTACTATCTCTTGCCTAATCCTGATTATGTGGGGACACCCTTGGACCTGATGCAGTGGTCGGCACTGCTTAAATCAGCCAGCGCCTTTGAAATGTACCGCAAGACATTCGGAAAACTGGATGTGGCTAATATTGTAAAATTCCTGGTCTTTGACCGTGAATTCCCCCGTGCCATGCGCTATTGCCTGATCCAGGCTGAGCAATCTGTCCATGCCATTGAAGGGACTGAAAAATTCACCTTTGAAACAAAAGCTGAAAAAGAGATGGGGAAGCTGCGTTCAGAACTGGATTATACGGATGTGAATGATATTTTCAGTTTCGGTTTACACGAGTATCTGGACCAATTCCAATTGAAACTTAACCGTGTCAGTGAATCGATCGCGGAGACGTTCTTTGCAGAAACGCCTGTCGAAAAATTAGTTTAAAAGAAAGGGGATGGCATGACTTTTTGTTTGGCGATGAAGGTGCAGGACGGCTTGGTCGGTATTGCTGACACGAGGGTCGTGAGCGGCAAGGAATGCATGACGGCAAAAAAGGTCACGATCCATCAAAATTCAGGCAAGCACACCTCTTTTATCATGACCTCCGGCCTGCGTTCTTTAAGGGACAAGGCAGTCACCTATTTTCAGGAAGTCATTGATGAGGAAGACAAGACATTTAATAAACTTTATAAAATGGTCAATGCCTTCGGAGAACAGGTGAAACGCGTGGCCATGGAAGACAGGAAAGCCCTTGAGGAAGCAGGATTATCGTTTAATTTATATGCTCTGGTCGCCGGCCAATTGGAAGATGATAAGGAGCCTATGCTATACATGCTTTATCCTGAAGGCAACTGGGTGGAAGTGGGGCAAGGATCACCCTATTTTATCATTGGCAATACCGGGCATGGCAAACCATTACTGGATCGGGCGCTTAAATACGAGTCCAGCATGGAATTTGCGCTAAAAGTGGGCTTTTTGTCTTTTAATGCGACCCGTGTCAGTGCCAATGATGTGGAATATCCCATTGATGTGGTTACTTGCCGAAAAGATGATTTTCATATTGTCGAAAAAAGGTTTAATCGGGACGATATGCAACGCTATGCAGTGTGGTGGCAGGAAAGGATCGCTCAATCGATCCATGAAATGCCGGATGAATGGGTTGACCTGGTTTTTGACCAAACCGCAAAAGTAGGAGACTAAGATGTTTTTGACTGTCCGCCATACAACAGCGTATTCTTATGATCATCCGGTGCTTCTTGATCCTCATATTATTCGATTATCGCCCAGACCAGATTCTTACAAACGATTGCTCGAACGCGCCTTGACCATCATTCCGGAACCCGACGGGTCTAGTTTGAATTTGGACCAAAATGAGACATTAAGCCATCTTGTTTGGTTTAAAAGGAATACCTCATCGTTGACGGTGATCTCCCGGTTGGTGCTGGAATTAAATGAAATGAATCCTTTTGACTACATTGTACAGCCTCCCAGTTGCCTGAATCTGCCCATGCAGTATCCTTTCGAGATATCCGATCAATTAAGACCGTTTATGATCACGCGTCCGGTAAATGAAAAGGTAAAAGATTTTTCATTGGGCATAATCCAGGAAAGTAAGAATAATTTGGTAGAATTCGCATCTTTGCTCGGAAGAAAAATAAGGCAAAATTGTTCCTATGAGATAAGGGATACAGGCGAACCGCACGCGCCGGAGAAAACATTATCGATACGCAGAGGGACTTGCCGTGATATGGCCGTACTCTATGTAGCCGCGGCACAAGTAGCCGGATTAGCTGCCCGTTTTGTAAGTGGTTATTATTTCGATCATTCACCCAAGTTCCCGCAGCTGCATGCCTGGGCTGAAATTTTTATTCCTGGCGGCGGTTGGCGGGGTTATGACCCAACCTTGGGCCTTGCTTGTTATGGGCACCACATCCCGTTAGCTGCTGCCGCAGTGCCATTTCAAGCCGCAGTGATCGAAGGGACATTTGTAGGAAGCTCAAGTTCCCAGATGGAAGTCAATCTAGAATATGAGTACCTCAAACAGCC
>CAZASA010000153.1:0-3354 GCA_964487685.1 uncultured Planctomycetales bacterium | reverse complement strand
CAGGACATCCCCTTCATTCTCACGGCCTTCATCGTCCATCACAATGACCATGCGCCCCGCTTTTAGATCCTGTAAAATCTCTGCAATTGAATTAAACATGTAGGTTCTCCAATTAGACTTCTGGGCTTAAGTATCCGCAAAGTATATGCCAGAAAATAGGCCTTGTCAATTGAATTCCCCGTCCCTATAATGGTTTTTAATTCTTGTAACCCTAATATTCTTAACACGATGCGTCTAGAACAAAAAGTCCACCATCAATTTATCCAGGCCTCGAAAACATTAGCCATCGCGGAATCCTGCACAGGCGGCCTTATAGGGGACCGTTTGACCAATATAGCTGGGGCATCGGCATACTTCTTATTAGGAATAATCGCTTATGATAACAGGGCCAAAGCCAAGATCTTAAAGGTCCCCTTATCCCTGTTTAAAAACCATGGGGCTGTAAGCAAGCCAGTGGCAGCGGCCATGGCGCAAGGCGTGCGCAAAATCCTTAACACAACCATTGGTCTTAGCGTTACCGGTATTGCAGGCCCGGGCGGCGGCAGTAAAACAAAACCTGTTGGTTTAGTTTATATCGCCGTCAGCACCAACAAAAAAATTATTGTTAAGAAATTCCTTTTTAAAGGCACCCGCCAAGCCATTAAAAACCAGGCATGCCAGGCAGCTTTGAAATTACTGGTATTCCCTATTGCTTGCTAGACAAACCTAAGGTATGATTTCGTCATGGATATTACTCATCGCCTGCAACGTTCCTTTAAACCACGATTTGCCGTCATCTATCCTTTTGGTTTTTTCGTCCTGTTCTTCTGTTCGCTCAATGAAGCGACCCTCAAAACAGGCATTGGCTTTATCATCACCGGTGTACTTATCCGTCTATGGTCAAACGGATACGCCATCAAGAATGATAAATTAACGACTTCAGGCCCCTATGCCTTTGTCCGCAATCCTTTATATTTAGGCACCTTTCTCATCGCGATCGGATTTGTAATTGCCTTGCAAAGTAAGCCCTCCTGGCTTGAACAAGTGGCAGGACCTTTATTTTTAATGGCCTTAAGTGTGATGTATTACCGGACGATCAAGGGCGAGCAAGGCATGTTATTGGCAAAGTATAAAGATGCTTACAGTGATTATTGCCACAAAGTTCCTGCCATGGTCCCTTGCCTGGTCCCATATAGCAAGGGTGAGAAATGGCCTTTTGACCTTAAAAGACTTTACAAGAGCAAAGAACACAAACCTTTGTTTTGGGTCTATATTTTACTGGTCGTTTTCCACGTTAAATCCCGCCTGATCGTCGAGCACAAGGCCCTGTCCGAAAAATCATGGGACTTGATAACCATCGCGGTTTTTCTGATCATTCTCGACTGCGCCTACGAATTTAACAAGAAAAAATCGTAAATTAAATAATACAAAGACCAACACCCCTGCCAGATTTCCCGACGAATTCGCCAGTTTAATAATGATCCCGCCCGGCGCCTTGATGGCTCTTTTGAGGAAACTCTTAGATCCATAAAGGACTGACCAGCCATATAGGCCCAAAAGATAAATAAAAATAAAAAACCATGCCATATGTACGGCCTTGAGCAATAAACACAGCACGATCGCCGCGATCACATATGTCCCGTAATCCATAAATAAAGGTTTTTGCCATTTCAACTTCACAAAGGTATTGTACATTCCCCAGACGAAGAAAGAACGGAAAGTGGACTTAAACGTTGAACGGTGAAAATGCACCAGCGTTGCTTGGGAAGTGTAATAGATCTTAAGGCCTTTATTTAAGCAATTTAAGCATAGGTCAAAATCTTCGGAAAAAGGCAGGGATTCATCAAATAGATTATTGATAAGAAAGCTTCGGCGGACCGCCATATTACAGCTGTGCGACTGCTTAACATACCCATCCTGGGGAGCAATAAAATTAACGCCTTCATTGATCATTTCCCAGTATGTCTTTGAGGGTGGATCTATTGTTCTGCCGCTGCCAATGGTGATGGCGCCATCCAAATCAAAAGGCTTGATCATTTCTTGGGCCCAATGGCGATCCACGATGCAGTCAGAATCCACGAAAAGAATATATTCTCCCCTGCTCTCCCTGATCCCTCTGTTCCTGGAAAAAGCGGGGCCATGATTCTCTTCATTAAGCAATACCTTAAGCCTCGGATCGCTAATCCCGGACAATATCCCGCGCGTATTATCCGTTGAGCCATCATCAACAACGATCACTTCAAGATCATCTTGAGATTGGCCTAATAAGGCATCCACACAACTTTTGATCAATTTTTCCTGATTATAAACGCAGACTATGAGGGAGGATCTCATTTAATTGCTATGAAGACTGAGTAAATTGCTTGTCATTCTGAGGCAAAGCCGAAGAATCTTAAAGTATCTTAAGATCCTTCGCTTGTTGGCTCAGGATGACACCGGCATTACGCCGGTGTCAATTGCGACGGTTGATTTTAGATAAGAGACGGAGGATTTCCATATAAAGCCAGATCAAGGTGACCATCAAGGCAAAGGCGCCATACCATTCCATGTATTTTTCCAGGCCTTCACGGGCACCTGATTCAATGATATCAAAATCCAGGATCAGGGACATTGAAGCTATGCCGACCACCACTAAACTAAAAGCAATGCCCAATGGTCCGCCGCCATTGAGAAATCCCGGCGGATGGATACCGAACATCGAGGCGATCCAAACAACCGCATAGAATATCATGATGCCGCCCATTGCCATCATCAAACCCTTACGAAGGGCAGGGGTAGCTTGCAAATAACCGGCTTTATAACCCAAAAGCATGGCTAAGGTCACGGCAAAGGTCAAACCAACAGCTTGCATGACGATTCCCGGATAACGCATCTCAAAATAAGCGGAAAGAATACCCAAAAACAACCCTTCACAAGCGGCGTATAACGGGGCTGAGATCGGGGACCATTTTGGTTTAAATATAGTGGCTAAGGCCAGGATCAAACCTGCGATCATGGAGCCAAAGAGGGTGACATTTAGATATCCAGCAAAACTTGGATCAGATGTTTTGGACCAGGTCCACATGGCTGTGGCCGTCAGGATCGCAAGCAGGATAAAGGTCTTATTGACCGTCCCTTGCACTGTCATTGCCTGTTCGCCTACCCCAACACGGGCGGCGTTAAATGTTCTTTCGTTTAATGTCGGATTGCTGCTTTCCATATTTATTCTCCTTCTATAGACCTAACTTTTAATAATATTCCCAGAGAAGTGCCGATTCCTTAAAATTCATATTAGAAATTCGGCCTTTTAAAAAAAACCTGCGCATCGCAGGGCAATACGCAAGATGATATTAGTATACACCCCGGCCATGCAGTCATCAAGCATAATCCCCCAAC
>CAZASA010000152.1:0-3438 GCA_964487685.1 uncultured Planctomycetales bacterium | reverse complement strand
CTTGTCTTTGTTTATGTTTCGGATTGGTACAGATGACCCGCACCACCCTGTTACGACGGACGATCTTGCAATTTGAACAAATTCTTTTTACGGATGATTTGACTTTCATGATATTTATTACCCTTCTTGTACGGGCGGGTTCTAAACCCGCCCCTACTATTACGGGCAGGTTTGGAACCTGCCCCTACTATTTCAATCTAAATGTGATACGCCCACGGCTAAGATCGTACGGCGATAACTCCAGTTTTACTTTGTCTCCGGGCAGGATGCGGATGAAATTCATCCTGATCTTACCCGAAACATGCGCCAATACTTTATGATTATTTTCCAACACAACGCGAAACATGGCATTCGGCAATGCTTCTTGGATCGTTCCCTCAACCTCTATTAATTCTTCTTTGGCCATAAATTTTTATTTTAAGTTCCTTGGGTCAATATCTCCGGCCCATGGGCAGTGATCGCAATCGTATGTTCAAAATGGGCTGACGGTTTACCGTCCGCTGTCACCACGGTCCACCCATCTTCCAAGGTCTTGGTGCGATGCGTGCCCATATTGACCATGGGCTCAATGCAAAACACCATGCCTTCCAAGAGCTCGGGGCCTTCGGAGGGACGTCCATAATTAGGTATCTCGGGCTCCTCATGCAACTGACGCCCGATCCCATGCCCCACAAAATCCCGGACCACGGAAAACCCGTGCATTTCCACAAAACTCTGTACCGCAAAAGAAATATCAGAGAGCCTGTTTCCCACCCTGGCCTGCTCAATGCCGCGCATCAAGGATGCCCGGGTCACGTCGATCAGGCGCCTGGCTTCAGGCGAAATATCCCCCACAGGCACGGTAACAGCCGTGTCGGAATAATAACCCTGGTAGATAATGCCTAAGTCTAAACTGACAATATCGCCGTCCTTGACGATGCGCTGGTCGGGGATGCCGTGGACGACTGCTTCATTGACGGATATACAGGTGTTACCTGGAAAACCGCGATAGCCTTTAAAAGCCGCGATCACTTTATTTTTGCGGATCAATTCTTCCGCTTTAAGGTCAATGTCCTTCGTCGACATGCCGCTTGTTAAAGAGCCTTGCAACTGTAAAACAATGGAACTAAGAATTTTACCAGCTTTTCTTAAAATGTCAACTTCATTAGCACTCTTGATCCTGATCCCATGACTGGTCTTCATCAGGGCCTTCAATCGTCATTTCAGGATGCCATCCACCGCGTGTTGGACGTCGGTTGCATCCATATTAGAATCAAGCATTTTTAACTTGTGCTGCTTGGCGTAAAAATCAATGATGGGCGCCGTCGTGTCCTGATAAACCTGCATCCTGGCCTGGATCGTTGCCGCATTGTCGTCCGCGCGTTGATAAACCTCACCGCCGCATACATCACAAACACCTTCTTTGAGGGGCGGCTTGAAAGTCACATGGTACAAGGCACCGCATTTGCGGCAGATGCGACGGCCGGTCAAACGCTTTAACAGGACATCCATCCTTGCTTCCAGGCTTAAAACATATTCAATAGGCATCTTCAAACGCTCTAAGATCACATCCAGGTCCTGGGCCTGTTTGACCGTGCGCGGAAACCCGTCGAGCAAAAAGCCCCTTTTCAGATCAGGGTCAGTTGAAAAACGCTGCTCAACTAGCTTTGTCACCAGCTCATCGGAAACCAAAGCGCCCTTGGCCATTAAAGCTTTGATCTCGCGTCCCAAGGGGGAATCTTTCTTGATCTCGACACGCAGCATGTCCCCGGTTGAAATATGCGCCAGTTTATATTTTTCCTTTAAATGGTCCGCTAAAGTGCCTTTGCCAACGCCCGGTGGTCCGAGCAATACAACTCTCATCGACGCCCCCTTAAATGCCCGGTCTTCATAAAACCTTCGTAATGATGCATCTGTAAATGTGATTCGATCTGTTTCATCGTGTCTAACATGACACCGACTGTGATCAGAACACCGGTGCCTCCGAAAAATGAAGCCACCAGGTACGGCACTTTGAAAGAAGCCATGATCCAGTCCGGCATGACGGCGATCACGCAAATAAAACAGGAACCAACCAGGGTGATGCGCGTCAATACATAATCCAGATAAACAGCAGTTTCTTTCCCCGGGCGCAGGCCTGGGACAAATCCGTTCTGTTTCTTTAAATTTTCAGCCACATCATCAGGCCTAAAAACAATGGCCGTGTAAAAATAACAGAAGAAGATGATCAAAAACGCATAGATCAAATAGTACGTCAAATGGCCGCGCTGGATCCATGAGGCAAATTGCTGTAAGCCGCTATGCGGTAAGAACGATGACAAAGTAGCCGGAAATAAAATAATGGACTGCGCGAAAATGATGGCGATGATACCTGCGGTGTCAACCTTTAATGGAATGAACGTACCTTGTCCTACGGCAGTTGACGTTGTCCCTCCGCGGCGCGCGTATTGTACCGGGATGCGGCGCTGTCCCTGCGAGATCAGGGTAACACCGATAATGACTGCGATCAGGAAAAACACCATCAGGACAATGGCAATAGGTTGTAACTGGCCGGCCCCGCTGCTGGGATTCAATAATAATATCAGGTAATGATACGCGGTAGGCGCCCTGGATAAGATGCCCGCCGTGATAACCAGTGACGTGCCGTTGCCAACCCCGCGTTCCTGGATGCGTTCACCCAGCCACATTAAAAATACGGTCCCTGCAGTCAGGGTCATGACCGTCGTGAAACGGAAACCCCAGCCCGGATTGCTGACGATCTGCAATCCCCCAAAGGTACTTGGACTTTCAAGCCAAAGAGCGATAAAAAAAGACTGGATCATGGCCAGTCCCACGGTGCCGTAGCGGGTATACTGGTTGATCTTCTTATAGCCGGCCTGGCCTTCTTTGGAAATTTTCTCCAGGGAAGGGATAACGGCCGTCAAAAGCTGCATAATGATAGAGCTCGAGATATACGGCATGACCCCGAGGGATAAAACTGTCATTTTCCCAAGCGCCCCGCCGGAAAACATATCCATGATGCCTACCACGTTCCCGCCGCCGTTGGCTGTACTCATCTTCTGAAAAAATTCGTTTAATGCCACCGCGTTGATGCCGGGGGTCGGGATAAAACAACCTAAACGATAGACAGCGAGGATGCCCAGGGTAAAAAGGATTTTCTGGCGTAATTCGGGGACTTTAAAACAGTTCGTAAACCCTTTTAAGAATTGGGAGAACATAAATTATTATGTCGTACTACCTTGAGCCGCAGGGTTGAGGCCCAGGATCTCGTGTGTGCCACCGGCCTTGGTTATTTTTTCAACAGCCAGCTTGGAAAAACGATGCGCCTGCACCGTTAATTTCCTGGTCACTTCTCCCACGCTTAAAATTTTTATCGGCTGCAGCAGGGACCTGATCAAATGACGGCTTTTAAAAAGCTCAGGGGTGATGGTTGTACCCTCTTCGAAACGATTCAGGCTT
>CAZASA010000151.1:0-3440 GCA_964487685.1 uncultured Planctomycetales bacterium | reverse complement strand
CTCTTTGTAATAAAGAGGGGGATCTAGTTATAAACATCACGGCGATGACCGATATCAAAAATATAAACTGTTATAGACTCTTTGACAATCTTATAAATAATACGATATTGCCCAACTCTGAATGAATATTTTCCTTTAAAATCATGTTTTAAGGATTTTCCTTGATAAGGGTTATCCATTATAACTAAAAGAGCCGCATTGATACGATCAAAATGGCTCCTATCGCTGAAAAACAACCTTTGATAAAAAGCTTCGGCATCAGGAAGGAATTTAATTTTATACAATGCCTAACTCCTTATGGATTTGTTCCAAACTTTTGCCTTTCCCCTTTTTCATATCTTCTTCGGCTTGTTTAAGTCTTTTCATTAAATCAGGATCAGATTCGATCTCAAGGGTCTCTAATAACCCTTCATAATCATCAATACTCATCATTATCACCTCCGGTTTCCCGCGTCGAGTTATCACATAGCGGTCAAATTTCTTGTGGATATTATCAATGACCTTGGATAATGTGGGACGAAGCTCTCTAACTGATATTGTATTTACCATAGTTGTCACCTCCGCTATAAGTGTACCATTATGTGTACACATCTACAAGAAGAAAATTAAGCGGAGATATTTAAAAGTTTATCAAATACGTGCTAATTAGTCAAATACTATATTGATGTATTATCAATATTAACTTGACGATGGATAAGGGTTTTGATGGTGTGGCGGAAGATGAGGTAGTAATACAGCATGCACAGAAGGCAGATAATGACGACGATGGTTCCGGAATAGGAGAATTTTTTACTCATAAGTTAGTCTTGATGTGGATTCCCGCTTTCGCGGGAATGACCCACGGTAATTTGTTTCAAGCACTCGACCCACGTGGGATGGATGTTTAGGCTTTCGACGAGTTGCCAGCGCTCTCCGCCGTGTTTCTTGAAAAGGTGCTGGTACTCTTGGCCGATCTCAACAGTGGTCTCCAGGCAATCGGCCACAAAGGCGGGTGAAAAAGTCAAAACCTTCTTTATGTCCCGCCCTGCCAACTCCTTGATGACTTCATCAGTATAAGGCTTGATCCAAGGCCTTTTGCCTAAACGTGATTGAAAACTGATCGTATAATCTTCTCTTTTGATCCCGAGCTCTTTGACCAGCAATCGGGTGGTTTCAAAGCATTGAGCCCTGTAGCAATACTGATTCTTACTGCTGAACACCGAACAACACTCCCCCAGACGGCAATAATTGTCGCAAGATGATTTAAGGATCTGATGCTCTGGCAGGCCATGATAGCTAAACAGAAAATGGTCAAATTTCTCCTGAGCCATATATTTTTGGCCGATCTGGGCAAATGCTTTGATAAATAGCGGGTGATCAAAAAATTGGCTGATCAATTTGATCTCAGGCACCACTTCCCAGGGCTTGATCACCTTCATGACTTCTTCCATGGTCGAGCCGCTTGAGGATGAGGCGTATTGAGGATATAAAGGAATAATAATCAATTGTTTAAAGCCCTTGTCTTTAAAATGAGGCAAAACTGATTTAATGCTTGGGCTTTGATAGCGCATGGCTAATTTCACGTCAAAACCATTGCCTAATGCCTGCTGGAGAAGCGCTTCAAGCTTTTGGCCGTATACCTTCAAGGGAGAACCTTCGGGCGTCCACAATTCTTGGTACGCTTTGGCCGATACAGGCGCACGGAAAGGAGCTATGATCAAATTGATAAGCAAGAATCTGCGCCAGAATGGGATGTCGATGACACGGCGATCCATCAGGAATTCGCGCAGATATTTGCGTACATCCCCGACCGAAGGGCTGTCAGGAGTGCCTAAATTGATGATCAATACGCCTGTCTTGGATTGGATCATTTTAGAATATCAATGCTATTAAAGGAATGTTTTAACCAATTTCAAGAATTCTTTTGCTTCTTGGATTTTAATAGCAGCTTGTGGACGGATAATTTCTTCTTGAATATCATAATCCGCAATCTCTCTTAATTTGCGGGCATCAAGCATGATTCGATGGTATTTTTGATCGATCTTGCCAGTTTTTACAAAATGAAACCCTACGGCTGCTTCAACTGCGGAATGTTTGACAACATCTATTTTGAAAGTTTTTAACAATGCTTGAGCCGCATAAAATATGGCATAATATGACTTACTTGCCGAATCAGATGGATAACCTTGACTTAAAAGTTCTTGAGCTACCTTAATCGCATGTTTCGATTTATTAATAAGTCCTTGAACTTCCGTGGTCATACTACAATTCCTTCGCTGACATGACGGTAAAATGAAAAACCTTGTTTATAACGGCGATCGAAGTCTTGTTGGGCGAATATCTTAAGAGATATGACCGGTTTAAAATCCCGCTCCCACATAACTGTATAAGCTAAATCTTCAAGACTTTTTTCTAATTGAGGAGTTTTTCCTTTTACCAGGACAGCTATATCCAGATCGGAATTTCGACTTTTTGGCTTCTTTGATCGAGATCCAAAAATAATGATCTTTACTAGCCGCTTGCGAATATGCTCCGGAATCAGCTCTTTAAATCTAATGATTATCGACCTATCTTTATCGCTCATGATTAAAGTATATCAGATAAGAAAAGGAATAGAAGAAAAAAGACGCTGGTTTTTCTTATTTATGGATCATTTCTAAAGGGGAAGTAACGACAGTTAGGGTGCCGGTGACGATCTGCTTGGCCATATAAAAACTGCCTTTAAGGACACCGCCGACAAGGGCAAAGGGCAAGAATTTGGCGTCCTTGGTCTCTGTCTTCACATTATCGCTGACTTGCAGGGGTGCTAATATCACATCCTTGATACCACTCTGGATCTTTGAGGAAGTATCCGCATAACACGGCAGGCTTAAAGCGACGGATGTAACAACGAAAAAAATGAGGACTTTGGATTTCATTAAATAATTTCCCCTAACTGCTTAAAATAATGAAAGGGATATTATTGTGTAATGAATGCATGATGGCAGAAAACAAAAGATATAACACACAAAAGAACCCGCCAAACCAGACGGTAGAACGAAGGTTGGAGTTATCTAAGATATAGCAGAAACCGTAGATTACCCTGAAAATGATAAATAAAATGGCTAATACGGTGATCTGAAATTGCGGCACCCCGGCCAGGTGTGCTATGATCACCCCCGCGGCAAAGGCTGGGAAGGCTTCAAAAGAATTTAACTGAGCAAAATTGGCCCGCTTGGCCCTGCCCTGTAATTTTTCTAAGAATTCACGAGGGGATGAATTGTCATAGTCCTTGACAGAGAATTTGGCATAGCCGACAAAGATATACGGCATGAAGGCGGCGATAAGGACGCATAAATAAGCTATAGCCATTAGAACTCCCCTAGCCCCTCTTTGTATTAAAGAGGGGTAGCATTAAAGAATTACCATTCAAGAGCGCCGCCGGTTTGGTACTCGGTGACGCGGGTTTCGAAGAAATTCTT
>CAZASA010000150.1:0-3476 GCA_964487685.1 uncultured Planctomycetales bacterium | reverse complement strand
TTGCTTATTTGAGCCCGGCTTCCTTCCGGCAAAGGCTGATCATTCTTATATCTGCCGCTCAATATCCCCCGACAAAGGGCGCGGTAACAAATGATCCCGTAGTTGTTGCTAAGGCATGCCGGAACAATATCCTGCTCAGCCCTTCTCTCGATAAGATTGTAATGACACTGTAACGAAACAAAATCGATCAGGTTATTCCTTTTGACCACGTCCTGTGTTCTGGCGATCTCGTTATGGTCATAATTGGAACTGCCCACCCAACGGGCCTTTCCTGCGCCCACCAGATCCGTCAGGGCTGACCATGTTTCCTCTAAGGGTGTTGACGCGTCAAAAGCATGCACCTGAAAAAGATCGACATGATCTGTCCCCAAAGCCTGCAAACTTTTATCCAGGCTGGAAAAAATATTCTTTCTTGTTAGAGCCATCACCTCAACCCCAAAGGTCCCATCCAAAGCGAACTTGGGATTAAGCCCGACCTTGGTTGCGAGGATCACCTTGTCACGGCGCCCTTTGATCGCATTCTTGACCATCATCTCCGCCGAACCACTTCCATACATAGGTGCTACATCAATAAAATTGATCCCCAACTCAAGGGCCCTGGCCACAATATCATTTGTCGCCTTCTGGTCACAAAAGACGCCGAAATGCAAGGCCCCAACCCCCAACACCGAAACCTCGATCGTTGAATTTCCAAGTTTTCTATATCGCATTTATTTCGGCATTACCCTGAACTCGAGGTTCAGCCTGGTTATATTACTGTTGATGACATCTTCACTGTGAAGCATTTTGGGATGATAAAAGATCACCTCTCCCTGTGAAAGCGTTGGATTAAAGACCTCTATGTCCGTATACTTCTTGGACAAGCGGAACTCATTCTTCGTGAATTTCCCATCCTGCGGCAAATAGTTCTCATATTCCTTCAAATGAGAACCCGGGACGATAGTAAGCGTTTCTCGAGGACTATGCCCTATGATCGGCAGCCAACATGAAACAACACCTTTGGCCACGCCCCAATTCTTACAGCTCAACGGATACCCGTCCCCAACGCCTGGCCTTATAAATCTGAACCCCAACCAGCCCCAGCCGTCGTCCCAGATTTCATAGCGTTTGACCCCAATGCCGCTCAAAAAATTCTTAACAGCGTCATTGAACAAAATATCCTTCAATTCCTTTTCCGGGTAAAGATATCTGTTCTTCGAGCCAAAGATACTGCCATGATCTACCCCCACCTTTGGGGACCAAATATGATAATTTTCTAAGGCACAAGATTCTTCCTGACCCGATGTCCATTGTTGCAATAAACGATAAAGCCATTGTTTCGCAAACTGATCCAAAATCCGTACTTCCTTGTCATTAAAGACTTTAACAACGGCAAAACCATATCGCTGGTACATTTCAATCTCGTTCTTGCAGGGAAATTTGCTTTTATCTAGCATGCTACCTCCATTTAACGTGAGACATCCATCGCAGGAACGATCATATTCTCTAAAAATTCTTTCCTGTCTAATAACGGTTCAGAATCTTCAATGGGCCGGCCAAATTTAACTTGGGGGATCATCCCATGACGTGCCGGGATCTCAACATTACAAAACACTGACCCCGGTAAAGCAAATATCTTACGGAGCTTCGCAGGCAATTCTTGATTCTTGGAAATTGTTAATGTCTTTAAACCATACGCACCTGCCACCTTCACAAAATCAGGAAAGGCTAGCCCTCCTGAAGTGCTCGAGGCATGATAACGGGCCCCTAGCCATTGCTGTTGCGTCTGTTGGATCATGCTGTAGCCGTGATTGTTCAATAAAATTATTTTGATCGGTAATTTATGCCTGACCACTGTTGCCAATTCCTGGATATTCATCTGCAAACCACCATCACCCGTGATACAGACCACCATCCGTTTATTTAAAGCAAATGACGCGCCAATGGCAGCGGGTAAACCATACCCCATAGGGGTGTTATTAAACGCACTGAAAAACTCCTGGTCCTTCTTAAATTCAAACGCCTGCCCCATCCATCCCACCGCACAACCTGTGTCCAGAAATATCGTCGATCCCTCCGGTATCACCTGAGAAAGAGCTTTAATTAAAACATAGGGGTTGACTGTTTTTTGTTTATAATTGCCCTTCGGGCATATCGGGTATTTCTCTTTCCACAAGGCAATCTGATCATTCCATGCGCTTATATCTTTACCCTTGAATTGCGGTAAAAATGCATTTATTTTCTTAAGAAAACTTTTTACATCGGCCCGGACCAAAATAGTCGAATCTTCCTCAAAAACTGAGAATTTTTTTAATTCTGCCTCATCGATCTCAACAATGATCTTTTTTGCTCCCCGGGCAAAAGACACCAAGGGAGATCCGGCTCCTTTGGTATCCAGGCGAGTACCGATCACAATAACAAGGTCCGCATTTTGTACTGTAAAATTACCGTAACGTGTGCCATGAGTACCGAAAGAACCAACGGCTTGCGGATTGTCCTCCGGTATCAAATGCCTCATTGCCCAAGTCAATACAACCGGAAATCCCAAACGGTCTATGAATTCTTTAGCTTCTTCTTCTGCCTGAGAAAGATGAACTCCCCACCCAAAGGCAAGCACTGGTCTCTTGGCCTCATTCATAAACCGTATACATTTTTCCAACAGATCCTCTGTGACGGGGGGAATTATATCCTTGGGTGAAGGTACAAACCCTTTGAGCTTACCAGGATCGACTTCCATGCGCTGAATGTTGTCGGGGATATCAATTAACACAGGTCCGGGGCGGCCGGATTTTGCTATCGACAAGGCCTTTTCAAGTTCATAGCGTATGTCTAAAGGGTCCTGAAGTTGGACACAGTATTTCGTTACTGACCGAAAAATATCAATGACATCTGTTTCTTGAAAACCTACTTGGCGCACCCCTGTATCTTTTTTCAAACGGAATGTCGACACCTGACCTGTAAGGCACAGTAGCGGAACTGAATCGTAATAAGAACAGCAAACACCGGTAAGGAGATTCGTTGCCCCGGGGCCACTCGTCACCACCACCACCCCAAAATTTCTGTTTACCCTGGCATATGCATCAGCCGCCATAGCACTTGCCTGTTCATGTTGATTGCAGATATATTCGATCCCGGCCTTCTGCCCGATGGAGTCGATCAAATGGGCTGCAGCGCCTCCTGTAATGGCAAAAACATGCTTGATCCCTTGCTCTACCAAAAAATCCGCAACATAATCAGAAAGCTTCATTCAGCTTATCCCTTTGTTAAATATGGTTATCGCGAACCCAATCCATCTTGCTTTTTGATGAAATAAAAAGAGACCCCTCTTTGTAACCAACCGGCATATCTTTTAACTCTTTGACCATTCCCCAATTTATTTTCTGAGAAAATAGATTTACCCCTAATTTATTAAAATGCTTAAAAACAGCCTTGGCATTCTCCGCGTTCTGAATTTCAACCATCGCATCCGTTTTTCTCCAATGCTTCTTTTCAGTCGA
>CAZASA010000149.1:0-3685 GCA_964487685.1 uncultured Planctomycetales bacterium | reverse complement strand
CCGGCAATCCATACAAATGCATGGCTCCTAATTCTGTTTACGAGTTAGTCAAATACTACGGGCTAAAAGTTGGGATAAAGAAAGATTTTTCAACACATTCACTGCGGGCTACGGCCGCAACAAACGCGCTCAATAACCGAGAAGATATTAGGAAGGTTCAACACTGGCTTGGCCATGCGGCGGTTTCGACCACTGCTATGTATGATAAACGTGATCACAGGCCTGAGGACAGTCCTACGTTTAGGGTCAAATATTAGGACTGAGAAAGCGCTTTCCTATGACGATTTACTCCTTAATTTGTAGTTTTACCCGACTTAATGCCTGATGAACATGAAATAAGCCTGATGCAGCAATTCATGCAAATGATAGGACAAATCCTTAATACCGTTGATGAAGCAAAACGAAATGAATTATGGGACAAATTAGCTTCGATCTATATCGTGATCCTGGAGCGAAAAGGATCCTTCTTTGCGAATATGGCCTTACTGGATTGGTTAAGCAAACAATATCAGGATCAATTAAAGACGAGCAAGGACAACCCGCGACATGTTTTGGATCTGGGCTCAGGACCATCAACTTTATTCCGGGCTTATGAACGGGTCAAAGATGAATTATCCACTCGAGGCGTATATCTTGATATATCAGAAATTGATGCAAGCCCGGAGATGTTAGCCAAAGGAGTTCCCCGGAAAGGAAGGCAATATTTAGGGTCTTTTGAAAATATCGGTAAATTACCGGAAAATACTTATGATCTGGTTAATTTATCTTTCGCCTATAGTTATGTCACTCATCCGGCTTTATTCATGACCAATGTGCATCGGGTACTCAAGAAAAATGGATTAGCGGCATTTATATTCCCTGAAGCTAGTAAAGTGCCGGAGGCTTTCACCGATGCGATGACAAAACTTGGTTTTGAGGTTATTGTGGGTGAAGGCGGGACCTTACAATCCAAACTGGATGATAAAACCTACACGCAATTGGCCATTGAATATGGCAAAGAATACGCGGATGATCTGGCAAAACTTGCCAATGGGAATTTCACCTTATTGTTGGCTCGCAAACAGGAAGCAGTAAATATATATGCAGGTGAAGTTACAGATGATCAACTTCGATTGATCAGAGTATCGTCTGTGAGCAGAGGTAAATTAAAACGTACAGCTAATTTGTTTAAGGATAAATTAGAAGGTCTGAACTTATTAGCCCATGGAGGAAAAATTGAAGGAGATGTCACGATTAGCCCTGAGACCGGATTAGGGGAAACACAACCTCGAAAAGCAGGAAGATTTGTAGAAAACGTAAGCAAGCATTTAAGTAATTTGGTATGCATCATCCACTCGGATGTAGATAAAAAATCTGCCAGCGCCAAAGATAAAAGAAGGAATTATCTACAGGTCCAAAAAGGTTTAACACGCTTATTGGACCGTATAACCGAATTAAAAGACTCCCAGGACCTTAATAAGGATGAACTGACCATTTTAGCCGTTAAAATCAATAATTTCCGAAATGATCAAGAGGACAATAAAGATAAGAAAATTGGACAATGGTTTAAAGATAAAACAGACCTTTCTGAAATTATTCAAAGGATCAAAGGAGTTTTAGGGGATCAGGCGATGTTAGAGTTCAATCAAGAGCATAATCAGCCAGTTTCAAATCTAAACAGTCGAAATACTGGCGGTATCGATCTAACCCAAGTTAATCGAAGTTTAGAGTCCCAAAACCCCGAAGGAGAGATCAAATTCCACATAGATCCGGCTATGATGGAGCAGCTGCGCAATGCGCCGGGCTTTGTGCCGGTGATCATCAGTATGAAGCCTATGAAGGATTTGAAAAGGTTTTTAGGGATAGTTTCCCCTAATCTTTTGAGTTAAAATATTGACGAACACAAAAGAATATATTATATTCTAATTAGAGAATAGGAGGTTTTATATGTCTAAAACAGTGACTATCCGGCTTTCCAATGAAGATTATAAAGCTATTTCGAGTGTTGCCAAACACGAAAGACGGCCGATCTCAAATTTCATTACTCACAGGGTCATGGAAGCAATTGCCAATATGAACACTGTAGATGATGGTGAAATGAATGAAATTCTGTCTGATGAAAAGGTCGTTAAAAGCATCGAACGTGGGCATAAGCTATACGCGCAGGGGAAGGGCAGATTTGTTTAATTTTAAGATATTTGAGACACAAGATTACATTGATCAACTTGAGGATCTTCTAGGGAAGAAACAAGAAGTCTTTAATAAGAAGCTTCATGATTATGTTTATCCTCAGCTTAGAAACCAGCCATATTTTGGGAAGAATATTAAAAAATTGAAGGGATTTCCACAACCTACCTGGCGATATCGCATAGGAGATATACGCTTATTCTACCTGATAGAATCCAATGGAAATATAGTCTTAATGACAGCAGCAATGTTGCGCAAAGATGCTTATCGCTAGATCTCTTCCTTAAAATTCCTTAAATTCCTTAAATTATAGTTATACTCCTTCGGCCTAAATTTCGATATACTTATATCTAGTTAATTGCCTGCTCACGTATTTCTAAAAGGAGAGATTAAGATGAATAAAATTATAAAAATGATCCTATTTTCATTTGCTATGTTCGTAAGCTTCACCGGATGGTCAATTGCCCAAGCAAGTAGCATTACTATTACAGGACTTGTAAAAGATAACCTTTCTCATGCACCCATTGCCAATGCTCAAGTTTCTGTTGAGGTCGATGGGGGATTTGCAGCTTTTGGGGCTCCGGTGACCATAACACCAACAACAAGCGCCCAATTTACAGCCCCGCTTCTTTGGGGACAACGCACAATTGTATACACAAATAATCAGGGCATTTATTCAACAACCCTGATTGTTCCCACGATCATCCCATCTGCCTTTCAATATGCCCATATTGTTGTTGCCAAACAAGGGGGATCAAACATTTTCGGATCAAAATCCAGGGTAGTTGCTTTATCGGGCCCTGGGGCAGTTTATACAGAAAACTTTCAATTAGATGCACTTCAATATGGTGCCTTTATCAGTGGTTCAGTCAATGATGCTTTAACTAATAATGGAATACCTGAAGCTCAAGTGTATGTGATCTGTGGACAAGGGTATTACAATCAATTTTTAACAGACAATCAAGGGCAATTCTTTGGCGTTGTTCCCTTATCAACCCCAAAGGAAACCTGCCAAGTTGATGTGACTGCGCCGCTTGTTCCTGGAGGCAATAGTGATAATGGTCAATTTAACGGGATCAGTTATAAAACCTACAGTCAAAGTGTGCAGCTAATTTCAGGACAATTGACACAAATAAACCCTCAATTAACGCAAAATACCAAGCAAACCGCCATTATTGGCACATTAAGGGATGCTACAACCGGCCAACCGATTCCCTATGCCTTGGTAAGCCTTGTACAGAGCAGCGGAGCAGTAGATATATCGTATAACGATACCCAGTTTGTTACGGACATTTTTGGCCGTTATGTGATGCCTGTAGCCACTGATTATCCTGCAAACTTAGGTTATCTGACAGTTAACACCAATGGGGCCCTGGTCGCCAGTGATAGCCAATCGCCATACACCGCACAGCAAATCAATGAAAGCAACAAAATGGAGCCAGGTGATGTGGTGGAATTGAATTTTGTGATGAATAAAAAATAGAGCATTACCAATTAAGGATTAAAGCCCTGATCTCAT
>CAZASA010000148.1:0-3749 GCA_964487685.1 uncultured Planctomycetales bacterium | reverse complement strand
AAGACAGCTGGCGCCATTGCCGTGGACGATAAAGTCAAGAATCATATGGTAGTCACAAACAATAAATCTGCAGGGCAAGGAGGATAGGAACGTGGGCAATCAGATGATGAATAAAATAATGCTGATCATGTGCTGCTCATTGGTACCTGTTGCTGTTTTAAGTTTTGCTGATGATAAACAGGTGGTTGAATTTGATCACAGCAAAGTTGTTTACAATGATAAGGCCAATAAAGATATTAGAGCCAAGAAATTGGTAATTAAACAATCAAAGGCAAAGGAACTTAATAAAAAGAAGGCGCAAGATGAACATGATCAAAAGAATGGATTAGCTGATAAGACCCAGCTAAATGATAATCATTCAGAAGATGGGAAAAATGAACAGTATGATAAGCGGCTTACAGTAAAGTTTTAAAGAGTTTAATTATTCAAATAAATAGACAGACGTGATTTCAATGATTATGTCTGTCCTTTTTATGAGAACAAAAGGGGCGGGTTTTGAAAAGGGTCATTACAAAGCTTGATCTGTTGATGTTGCGGATGAATATGCTCCTGCGAGGCAAGCATTTATTGAAGAAACACTTGCCTGAGGAGCCGCCGTTACGTTCAGAATTGTTAAGCAGCGGCCAGATGAAAGAACATGGCAAAACTCTGGCCTTACGCCATCAATTGACCAAAGAACGCGCTTCTCCGACCCTATTGATCAGGTTGAAAGAAAATGAAAAAGTCTTGTTTGAGACCCATGCCTTGCTGCTCGCGGCGGTGAAGGCCAAGCGCCTGATCACGCCGGCAGGGGAATGGCTGCTCGATAATTTTTATCTGATCGAAGAACAAATTTCCACGGCAAAACGGCATTTACCGAAAAGTTATCATCGTCAGCTGCCATTTTTGGTCAATGGCCCATCTGCCGGCCTCCCGCGTGTCTACGACATTGCCTTGCAGTTGATCGCCCATGGCGATGGCCGGGTGGACCCGGAGACCCTTAGCGGATTTATGGTGGCGTATCAAAAAGTCACTGCTTTGGATCTGGGGGAATTATGGGCCATCCCGATCATGCTGCGTCTTGCCTTGATCGAGAATCTTAGGCGTATTGCCACCCTTATAACTTCTGTCAGGGCTGATCAAGACCTGGCCGATCTTTGGGCAGACCAGATGTTCGCGATCGCCCAGAAAGACCCTAAAAACCTGATCCTGGTTGTCGCGGATATGGCACGGTCAAAACCACCGATGTCCAATGCCTTTGTCGCTGAATTGACCCGCCGGCTCCAAGCACAAAGCCCAACCTTATCATTGCCTCTTACATGGATCAAACAATGGCTTTCCGAGGAGGAATTGACCATAGAACATTTGGTCCATTTGGGCAATCAGCATCAGGCGGCTGACCAGGTTTCTATCAGCAATAGTATCGGGAGCCTTCGATTATTGGGAGGCAAGGACTGGCGCGTATTTGTTGAGTCGATGAGCATTGTTGAACAAGTCCTGAGTAACGACCCTCCTAGATCTTATCGAAAGATGGATTTCGCCACCCGAGACCGCTATCGCCATATTATTGAGAACATAGCCCAGAAAAGTTCTTTCTCAGAAAGTGAAGTGGCACAAAAAGCAGTCCAATTGGCACTAGAGGCGGCCGGGAAGGAAGGCATTGAGGACCGAAAGGCCCATGTCGGTTATTATTTAATAGATAAGGGACTTATACAACTCGAAAAAACCGCCGCTTCACATGTTTCTTTTGCTGAAATTTTAAGTAAAACTGCCAGAAAGAATTCATTATTACTGTATATAGGCGCGATCGCTGTGGTCACCATTTTTTTAACAAACATCCTGTTGATACATATCAATACAAAGATCGTCCCTCATTGGGAGATCATTTTCTTTGGGGTCACCTTAAGTTTGGCCGTCAGTCAGTTGGCTTTAGAGCTGGTCAACGGCTTGGCCATGTCCATGGTAAGCCCGCATTTATTACCGCGTATGGATTTTTCAAAAGGGATACCGCCAGAATTCAGTACCCTGACCGTTGTGCCGACCATGATCACATCTGCCCAGAACATCGAAGGCCTAATCGAAGCATTGGAAGTTAGATTTCTGGCCAACCGTGAGGAGCATCTGTTTTTTGGTTTATTGACAGATTTTCCGGATGCCCCTCAAGAAACTTTACCCGAAGACGCCGGCTTGCTAAATTTTGTTCAGGCAAAAATCCAAGAGCTAAATAAGAAATATTATGACGGGAAAGTCGATAATTTCTTTTTGTTCCACCGGCCCAGGCGTTGGAACTCTCAAGAAAAGATCTGGATGGGTTATGAACGAAAGCGCGGAAAATTAGCGGACTTAAATTGGCTTCTGCGCGGAGGCCCAAAAGGGAATTTCTCATTGATCGTTGGTAACATCGGGGATTTGAAGGATGTTAAATATATCATCACCCTGGACACAGATACCCAGCTTCCCCGAAATTGTGCCCGTCAGCTTGTTGAGTCAATGGCGCATCCGTTGAATCAGGCCCGTTATGATGAAGCCAAGCAATGTGTTGCACAAGGCTACGGGATCCTTCAGCCAAGGGTGAGCATGAGCCTTCCAGGGGGGAACCGTTCCTTTTACGCACGTTTGTACGGAGGAGAGACAGGGATAGATCCTTATACCCGCATGGTTTCCGATGTTTACCAGGATGTGTTTGACGAAGGTTCCTTTATCGGTAAAGGGATCTATGACCTGGACATTTTTGAACGGGCCCTTAAAGGGCGTTTCCCTGAAGGGAAGATCTTGAGCCATGATCTTTGGGAAGGTTGTTATGCCCGCTCAGGTTTATTAAGTGATGTGGAATTGTATGAAGACCACCCCTTCCGTTATAGTACGGATGTCAAGCGCCGCCATCGTTGGATCCGCGGGGATTGGCAATTACTCGGATGGTTATGGTCCAGGGTGCCAGCCTCCGACGGAAGAAAACAGAAGAACAATTTGTCATTCTTATCTCAATGGAAACTCTTTGATAATTTACGCCGCAGTCTTGTACCTGCGGCATTAATGGCGCTTTTATTGATGAGTTGGACGATCCTATTGGAGCCCTGTTTTTGGACAGGGATCGTGCTAGGGATCATTTTTTTGCCGGCTGTGATCATTTCTGTTTTAGACCTGTTCCATAAATCAAAAGATATCCACGTACAACAGCATTTAGAAACGGTGATACATTCAAGCGCTTGGCGTTTGGCCCAAAGGGCTTTTTCATTCATCTGTCTTCCCTATGAAGCTTTCTTTAGCCTGGATGCGGTCCTTCGCACCATGGTACGGATGTTGATAACCCACCAACGGCTTTTGGAGTGGGGTTTGTCCACGGATAAGGCGGAAGTTAAGACAGACTTGGGCTATTCCTATCGCTCAATGTCGACAGCACCGGTATTTGCCATAGTGGTATTTATTTATTTAACTTTATCAGATCCTTTGGCATTCAGGGCATGTGGACTGATCTTATTATGTTGGTTTACGTCCCCGTTAATTGCCTGGTGGATCAGCCGTCCACTGACGAGGCCGGTTGCCAAGCTTGACCATGATCAGCTGTATTTCCTTCGAAAACTTTCCCGGAAAACATGGGATTTTTTTGAAACCTTTGTCGGTCCTGAGGATAATTGGCTTCCGCCGGATAATTACCAGGAAAATCGTGATATCAAAATAGCCCACCGCACATCACCGACCAATATAGGCTTGGCCCTTTTGGCCAATTTATCTGCCTATGATTTTGGTTACATAACGTCAGAAGGTCTGAT
>CAZASA010000147.1:0-3767 GCA_964487685.1 uncultured Planctomycetales bacterium | reverse complement strand
TATACCCATGGCCCCTGACGCGGATGTCCATTATGAGATAGTGATCGACGATAAAACAACTTTTTATCTCAAGGATATCCCGAATATATCTTATTTTGCCAATACGCAGGTCAATGTGGAAGGCACCATTGTCCCGGACCCGCCCTCTCATACCGAGGACTCCTTTAGGTCGCAAAAGAAATTCAGTTTCCCTCTCTTGCATATCACCAAGATCACCATGGTCCTTTAATAAAATGGATATTATTTTATTTATAGTCATCGTCCTTGTCCCTGCCATTGTCTTGCATGAAGTGGCGCATGGATTAAGTGCCAATTTGTTAGGCGACCCGACGGCCAAAAACATGGGCCGTCTGACCTTAAATCCGATCAAGCATATTGATCCCATTGGCAGCATCGTTGTACCTGGGGCCCTTTTTTTGGCGCATTATTTCGGGTTGACGAGGACCTTGATGCTTTTTGGTTGGGCGAAACCGGTCCCGGTCAATTTCAGGAACCTTCGCCCGTTAAGGCTCGGCATGGCCTTGGTAGCACTCGCCGGCCCCGCAACTAATATTGCCTTGGCCTTTGTTTTTTCCAAACTTTATATCATGCCGGCTCTTTCCCAATATTCTCACGTTTGCGCCTGGGGTGTCTTGATGAATTTAATACTCGCGGTATTTAATATGATGCCGATCCCGCCTTTGGACGGCTCCAGGGTCGTTACCAGCATTCTGCCGGTAAAATTAGCATATTACTACAGCCGCCTGGAACCTTTTGGTATAATAATCGTGATCGTGTTGTTGAATTTCGGTATGTCAGGTTTTCTGTATCCATTGATCGAACAGGTGGGTACATGGATCGGGGTGCAATTTTGACCGTTAAGGTCCCAGTAAAATTAAAAGACAATCCTTACACCATTGCCATCGGCCATGGGATATTAGGGAAACTCCCTGATTTTATCCGTCCTTTAGGTCTTGGAAAGGACGCCGTCGTTATTTCACATCATTCCATTGTGCGCCTGCATGGGTCCGCATTAACCATGGCGTTCAAAAAAGCAGGATATGCAGTCAAGATCATCAATGTCCCGGAGGGCGAAAAAAGCAAAAGTGCCGCCTGTGCTATGCGATTGCTTAAAGAGATCAGTGTCTATGATGTGGACAAGAAAATATTCATCGTAGCTTTAGGAGGTGGCGTGGTTGGTGATCTGGCCGGGTTTGTGGCCGCGATCTACAAGCGCGGGGTGCCGTATATCCAGGTGCCGACGACCCTTTTGGCCCAGATCGACTCATCCATCGGAGGCAAGACCGCGATCGACCTGCCAACAGGCAAAAATTTAGCCGGCGCTTTTTATCAACCCAAATTTGTTTTAACAGATACCAAGGTGCTCAAAACCTTAAGCCCGCGGCAGATCCGCAATGGCTTGGCCGAAGCGATCAAGTACGGCATTATAGGGGATTTGAAATTATTCAACTATATCGAGTCCAATCACCGCAAATTCCTTAATGGCGAGATTGAGGTCTTGAATTTTATAGTCCGCCGCTGTGCCCAGATCAAGGCCAATATCGTCGCCGTCGATGAAAAAGAGACCAAGTCGATACGTACAGTCCTTAATTTCGGCCATACCGTAGGCCATGCCGTGGAAGCCGCCGCTCGTTTTGGTCGGTACCATCACGGCGAGTCCGTCGCACTTGGCATGCGTGTCGCCGCCCGAATTTCCGTGGCCATGGGACTCTTAGCAGAAGAGGAAGAAGCCCGGATCAATCAATTGATATCCAGTGTCGGCCTCCCAGAGAGGATCGCAGGAGTAAATTTAGCCAAGATCCTGGATCTGATGCGCCACGATAAAAAATTCACCGCCGGCCACAACCGCTTTGTCCTGACCCAAAAGATCGGCCAAGTCAAACTAGTCAACGACATCCCCTCAAACCTCATAGTTTCCGCCATCAAAGTTTATTTGGGGTAGAAAGAAATGCGTCATTGCGAGGAGCCCCGCAGGGCGACGAAGCAATCACAGACTTTTATTCAAAGATTGTCATAAAATCAATATCAAGAATGTCCCTTCATCAATCCTAAAAACTTGCTTTTCACCAAATATATGCTATATTTGAACCATCCAAACAAGAAAGCGCTATCTTTGAATTTCCCCTCTTTATTACAAAGAGGGGTTAGGGGAGTTCCTAATCAATGTTTAAAAAATTAATATCCTCAATTCTCTGTATTACTTTTTCATTCAGTAATATCCAATACGTCCACGCCCAAACCGTAGAGACGCCATTTATGGCGTCTCTTCCTGAACCAGGCACAATGGTAGGCGAGTCAGCGCCCTTTGCACCCTTGGCCCTAAAAGGCCTGATCGTCAACCCCCAAAAACCCCTAGAATTCCAATTCATCGTAGACACCGGTAATTCTAATGTCATTCCCGCGAAAGCGGGAATCCAGAATCAAGAACAACTAAAACAACAAGCCACCCAACTAGTCAAATACTTCCTGGCAGGCTTAACCATCCCCGAAGGCGATCTATGGGTCAATCTAAGCCCTTATGAAAAGAATAGAATGGTCCCCGAAGCCTTAGGCCAAACCGATTTAGGCCGAGACCTGTTAGCCCAGGACTATATCCTCAAGCAATTGACAGCTTCCCTAATATATCCCGAGAAAGATTTAGGCAAAGAATTCTGGAGCAAGGTATATTCAAAAGCCCAAGCACAATTCGGTACCACCAATATCCCGGTCAACACCTTTAATAAAGTCTGGATCCTCCCCAACGAAGCCCAAGTTTACGAAAACAAAAATGCCGCCTACGTCACCAAATCAACGCTCAAGGTCATGCTAGACGAAGATTATATGGCATTAAACAAACATAATGGGGACAATAAACCCCCTCTTTTTTATAAAGAGGGGGATAGGGGGAGTTCAAAAAACATCAACACCCTTGGCTCCCAAATCGTCCGAGAAATTGTCATCCCCGAGATAACCAAAGAAGTCAACACCGGCAAAAACTTCGCCCCGCTAAGACAAATTTACCAAGCCCTGATATTAGCCAAATGGTACAAAGAAACCATCCAAAACGCCCTATTAGAAGCCCTATACACCAATAAAAACAAAATCGCCGGCGTTAACCTCAACGATCCGACAATAAAAGAACAAATCTACGACCGTTACCTGAAAGCCTACAAAAAAGGCGCATTCAACTACATCAAGGAAGAACCTGTAGGTAGTGTCATTGCGAGAAGCGCAAGCGACGAAGCAGTCTCAACAAGAACAACAATTGCCCGAAAATATTTCTCCGGTGGATTTACTGAAAGGGGAATGATAGTAGACCGTGATGGCGCAATGTCTTCAGTAAAAGCTGATGGGGCAATGCTTGTTCTAACAATAGGGCTTTTTACTGCTGGTATTGTGGGTGCGGCAACTGTGGTTGGGGTACTGAAGAGCAAAGAAAGGAAGCGAATAATTGAAAATGAAAGGACTTTGTAAATAGAGAAAATAAAAGACAAGATGAAAGCAGCTAATATAAGGCATTCGTCAGACATATACGGTGCAGAAATTACAGATCAAGATATAGTTTCCGCGAGATATTACTTAGAGAAGTATGGTGATTTTCAAGTAGGAGAAGCTCGAGTTACTCAGAGAATTAATTCAGAAGAAACAGATTCCAATAGGTGGATTATTCCTTATATAACAAAGAGTGTTCTAGTTATTGGTGAATCTAAAGAAAAGACTGCTGAACAATTAGCTGCTTACAGGAAAGTAGCTGGTAATTTCGCCATGTCCCCCACACAACAAAAACA
>CAZASA010000146.1:0-3781 GCA_964487685.1 uncultured Planctomycetales bacterium | reverse complement strand
TGTGCACCTTTTGCCATTCCCGTTCGGTCAAATCTATTAGCGGGGACAAGGTCCTCATCGAACAAATTAAATTCAAAGAATGATCAAATCATTGCGTCTTCAAATACGCGGCACAGTTCAGGGAGTCGGCTTCAGGCCCTGGATATATCGTCTGGCCAATCAACTTCAACTCAACGGCTTTGTGCGTAACTCCGCTCAAGGAGCTTTTATTGAGATAGAAGGCCCTGAATCGCAAGTTGAGAATTTTGTCCATCTGATCCGTACTGATGCTCCGGCCCATTGTGTCATCACTCAATGCCTGATCTCTGATATTCCTAGCATAGGTTTCCAGCAATTTCAGATCCTGCCAAGCCAGGATGAAGACCAGCATGAAGCCTTGGTCCTGCCGGACATAGCTTCTTGCCCTGATTGTATCCATGAAGTTTTTGATAAGAATGACCGCCGCTATCTATACCCGTTTACCAACTGTACCCATTGCGGGCCCCGGTATTCGATCATTGAAGCTTTGCCCTATGACCGTGCCAATACTTCGATGAAAAAATTTCAGATGTGTAAAGAATGCCAGGATGAATACGATGATCCTTCTAATCGCCGATTTCACGCCCAGCCCAATGCCTGCCCGGTTTGCGGGCCCAAGCTGGCACTATGTGATGACAAGGGAGAAGCGATCACAACGTCAGATGAGACTTTGTCGGCAACGGTAGATTTGGTCAACAGGGGGATGATCGTTGCTGTTAAAGCCTTAGGCGGGTTTTATTTGATCGCCGATGCCTTAAACGCGGATGCCGTTGCTTTATTGCGCAAGAGAAAAGAAAGACCCCATAAACCTTTTGCTGTGATGATGCCCTCATTGGAAATGACAGCGCAGTATTGCCAGCTTGGGCCTTTAGAATCAAAACTTATCCAATCATCCCAAGCCCCCATTGTTTTATTGCAAAAACTTGATTCTTCTTTGTCATTCCCGCGAGCAACTGCGAGTGTCGGTCAACACGACCGAAAGCGGGAATCCATTTCTACGCCTAAAATTGCCCCCCAAGTGTCTCCCCATAATCCTTACTTGGGATGCATGCTGCCATCGATGCCATTATTACATACCTTAATGAAGATGATCAATAAGCCCATTGTTGCGACCAGCGGGAATATCAGTGAAGAGCCGATCTGTATCGATAATAATGAAGCGTTGAGCCGTTTAAAAGGCATCGCGGATTTCTTTCTGGTCCACGACCGGCCTATTGTGCGGCATGTGGATGATTCGATCGTTCAATTGCTTTGTAATGATGTTTCCATGCTTCGACGTGCAAGGGGATATGTCCCATTGCCTATCGATATTAAAAAAGAATGTAACGGTATCCTCGCCGCGGGTTCCCATCAAAAAAGTACAGTGGCCTTAGGCATTGGGACGTCTGTTATCCTAAGCCAGCACATCGGGGATTTGGACAACAAGACATCCTGTTTGACCTATGAAAAAACGATATCCAGCTTAAAATCGATCTATGATGCGCCCATTATCAAGGCTGTCTGCGATCCTCATCCTGATTATGCCTCCAGTCGTTATGCTCATGCACTGGGGGTTGAAGTCCTGGAAGTCCAGCACCATTTTGCCCATGTGGCTTCGTGCATGGCAGAACACGGCATTTCCAAGGAGGTCTTGGGGATTGCCTGGGACGGGACGGGGTATGGGCTTGACAATACTATTTGGGGCAGCGAATTCATGATCACAGACGGGCTTAATCATCGACGTTTTGCCCATTTAAATCTTTTTGCGTTGCCTGGTGCTGAGCGGGCGATCAAAGAACCTCGACGCACCGCCTTGGGGATGTTGTATAAGATAAGTGGAGGAAAATGGGATGAATTTAAAGATCTCCCATGCGTTAAAGCTTTTGACGCTCAAGAATTGCAGATCATCGAGAAGATGTTAAAACAAAATTTAAACTCACCGATGACGTCAAGTATGGGCCGTTTGTTCGATGGGATTGCTTCTTTGGTCGGTTTGTGTCATCATGTAAGCTTCGAGGGCCAGGCAGCCATGTCCCTGGAATATCAAGTATCAGACAAATATATTTTAGCTCCTTATTATTATGAAGTCCTTCCGGAAGATTATAAGAACAGGGTACAGACCATTGATTGGTCAAGCATGGTCAAAGAGATCATCGATGATATCCGTATGGGACGCGATGCCATGCTTATCTCAACCAGGTTTCATTTGACCTTGGTCAAGATCATCGTTGATATCGCGCACCAAGCTAATAAATCAGATGTTGTCCTGTCCGGAGGATGTTTTCAAAATAAATGGCTTCTTGAAAATACTGTCAACGCGCTTCGGGAACAAGGTTTTAATCCCTATTGGCAAACCATGGTGCCTGCAAACGACGGCGGGATATCATTGGGACAAATGTATGCGGCGGCGAGCCGCCTAAAGGATAAATATGTGTCTGGCAATTCCCGGTAAAATCGAATGTATCATGGGCGCAAAAGACGATGTCCTTAACCTTAAAGGAAAGGTCAGCTTCGGCGGCATCCTAAAGGAAGTGTCTTTAGCTTATGTACCTGAAGCCAAGGTCGGCGATTATGTGATCGTCCACGTCGGATTTGCCTTAAGCCTAGTCGACCAGGATGAAGCACTGAAAGTTTTCGATTATTTGAAACAAATGGGTGAACTTGAGGAGCTTCATACCCAATGAAATACCTCGACGAATACAGAGACCCGAAACTAGCGGAGCAATTATCCCGCCGGATCCATAAGATCACGACAAAGCCTTGGGTGATCATGGAGGTATGCGGCGGGCAAACGCATTCTATCGTTAAGTTCGGGATCGACACGCTTCTTCCAGATAAGATCGAGCTGGTTCATGGCCCTGGCTGCCCTGTTTGTGTGACACCGCTTGAGATGATCGACCGTGCCCTGGTCATCGCCGCCCAAAAGAACGTGATCTTTTGTTCCTTTGGCGATATGTTAAGAGTACCGGGTTCAACAACTGATCTGCTTTCCATTAAAGCTCAAGGCGGGGATATCCGAATTGTTTATTCTCCCATGGATGCTGTCAAGATAGCGCAAGACAACCCTCAAAAAGAAATTATCTTTTTTGCCGTTGGTTTTGAAACCACCGCCCCAGCCAATGCCATGGCCGTTTATCAGGCCAAGGAATTGGGACTAGATAACTTTTCATTATTGGTTTCCCACGTATTGGTTCCGCCCGCCATGAAGGCGATCTTGTCCTCCAAAGGCAATCGTGTCCAAGGATTTTTGGCGGCTGGCCATGTGTGCGCGGTCATGGGTTATACCGAATATCCTCCTATTGCAAAAGAGTATAATGTCCCCATTATTGTGACAGGATTTGAACCCTTGGACATCCTTCAAGGAATTGCCATGTGTGTTGAACAGCTTGAAGCAGGGCGCCATGAAGTGGAGAACCAATATGTGCGTTCCGTCAAAAAAGAAGGCAATATCCATGCTCAGGAGTTGATCACCAAGGTATTTAAAGTAATCCCGCGAAAATGGCGCGGGATAGGGGAGATCCCTTATAGCGGATTGGCCTTGAGCGATCCTTACAAAGATTTTGATGCCGAGATCAAGTTTGATCTGGGCGATATTATTACTCAGGAAAGTCCCGAGTGTATCAGTGGATTAATTTTGCAAGGCACTAAAAAGCCTAACGAATGCCCGGCGTTCGGGGTCAAATGTACGCCCGAACATCCTTTGGGTGCCACCATGGTCTCAACCGAAGGCGCTTGCTCAGCATACTATAGATACAAAAAAATACCCCCTCTTTTGTATAAAGAG
>CAZASA010000145.1:0-3806 GCA_964487685.1 uncultured Planctomycetales bacterium | reverse complement strand
GCGTAGCTCGCGGCGGTCATGCGCTCCAGGTCCTGGCGCAGGCCTGAATAAAAATCCTTCATATCGCAATGGCTGACCAAATGGATATCGCTGTTGCGGTACTGGTAATAGATGATGTCATTGACGGAGAATTTTTCTATATTGGACCCGAATTTCCGGGGGTCTTTGCGAATGCCCTTTAATACACCTTTGACCTTGCCAAAATCACGCGTAAAAAAAGTGGTGATGCGGCTGGTTTCTCGGAAGTCAAAACTCTTTAAGACTATGCCTTCAGTTTTTACAATCATCCCCTTGATTATGTCAAATCTATGCTATAATTCAAGCTAATGTACAATGATTTTTACAAGTTTAAAGAGTCCCCTTTTAACATCACCTCAGACCCTGATTTCTTTTTTGCCTCATCCCGCCATGAAGAAGCCTTTGAACATTTGGCTTACGGGATCGAGTCGCGCAAGGGCATCATTGTCATCACCGGTGAGATAGGCACCGGCAAAACCACCCTTTGCCGCACCCTGCTTAACCGTCTGGACAAATCAGTCAAGACAGCACTTATCCTCAATCCTAATTTTTCTGACCTTCAGCTTTTGCAGATGATCATCAATGACCTAGATATTTGCTATACTAAAAAAACCAAGCTTGATCTTGTCGGGGCCATCACCCTATTTTTGATCGATGAATCCGCCAAAGGGCATAATGTGGCGGTGATCATCGACGAATGCCAGAATCTCAATGTCCGCCAGTTAGAACAGATCCGATTGTTGTCCAATCTTGAGACCGAGAAGGAAAAATTACTGCAGATCATTTTGGTCGGCCAGCCGGAATTGGGGGAAAAACTGAAAAACCCCGCCCTGCGCCAGCTGACCCAGCGGGTGACTGTACGTTATCATATCCTGCCCTTACAAAAACATGAGATCGGTGACTATATCCAGCACCGCCTGAAAGTGGCCGGCGGGGACCCTAAACTGCATTTTACACCCCAAGCCATTGATGCTATTTTTGCCGTGTCCCAGGGAACACCCAGGGTCATCAATACCCTTTGCGACCGGGCCTTGTTGGCCGGGTTCTCCCGAGGGACATTTACCATCGACCATCCCTTGATCCAGGAAAGCGCCAAGGAGACGCAATTCGTTTATGAGCATAATTCATGACGCCCTAAAAAAAGTCCAGCAAGGCCTGAACTCAAAATCGGGTGAAACCGGCGTTATCGAGGAACCTGTCCAAGAAATCGAAGTTTTGCCACCGGCCAACCCTTCAAGCACCGAAGAAAAACCGCCGGAACAAAATAAATTCAAAACATTCCTGGCCATTCTTTGCGCGCTCGTGATCACGGCCGGTTCCCTTTTTTATATTTGGCAGCAATTGCAAATAAATGTGCCCAAGGTCCAGGTCTTTACCCGCAATTCGATCAATAAATTGATACATAAGATAAAACCCAATGATAAGCCTGCCGGCCCGGTTGAGCTTAAATCGCTGGCCCAACTGACGATCACCCCTGAGAAATCCAAGAATTCTACTGCCGGAAAACCTGCCCCTGTGACATTCAATATCCACGGGATCATGGCGAATGGGACCGGCAATCTTGCTTTGATCAATGACCAGGTTTACGAGGCAGGCGATATGATCGACGGCGCCAAGATCACCAAGATCAACCTTGACTCCATCACGATCATCAATAACGGCGAAGAACAAACTATTCCGGTGAAGAATTAGGGCAAAGGAATATTGGAGCAGGGAGCCTTTAAAGCCCCCTGCTCTAGCTCGATAAGCTGGGCTGGATCCGCGCCAGTTGGCCTTACTGACGCAAGCACTCTAAGCCCCTCTGTTTTTTAAACCGATTATAGAAAAATCGCAGGACTTACTTTAAAACGTTTGCTTAATTTTTGTATTTGACCGACATTTAGCTGTCGCTTGCCGTTTAGAATTTCCGAGACTACTCCTTGTGAACCTATCTCAGGTAAATCATCCTGACGCAAGTCATGCTCCTGCATTAGATATTTAAGTGCATCAGCCCCTGAAGCGCCGTCCAGATCATAGTGTTCTGTTTCATAGTTTTCAATAACGATCCCCAAAACATCCAAAAAACCGTATAAAGGATGCTTTTCATTGCCTCCCATTTCATCCAGTAATTGATTAAGCATATTAACAGCCAGTTCATAATCGTGTTTATTATGAATGGTAAGATAATTCTCCACCATCGGCCATGATTTCTTTAAAACCGGAGCATCCATTGTTTTAACCATTTTTCCATCCCTCCCTATCGTACTCTTCGTGCGTCAGGACATGACGCACGTAAACTCTTCCATAATTAAAATGTATGACTGTAACCAAACGGTACTTGTTGCCACCTATATTAAATACGATCTTGTCTCTTACTTTGTCTGCCGTCTTAAACGTCTCCCGCAGATGATTAAACGACGCATATTTTGAAACCTTGACGATTTTAAACCAAGTTTTCAGCGGGATTTCGCTGTCGGGATATTCTTCCCAGAAATCTTTTAAGGCTTTTCTCGATATAATATGCATCAAATACTCTTTCTAATTAAAAGTATATCTCATTTTGAGATATTTGTCCAGAAGGGGGATTCCATATACCCGAGCAGCAAATAAAGCTTATGCTTTGGCTAAAAGTTCTTTAGTTTCCGGTTCTTTTATACCCAATAGCTGAAACGGGCTTGTGATGCGGGTCATGTTGATGATGACGGGGGTGAAACCTTTAAAGCCGCCCTGCTCTAGCTGGGTCAACTGGGCTGGGTCGAATTGGACGTTGACTGTCTTGCCGTTGCGCAGGACATTGATTTGGTTTAAGTCGATACCGCCAGGAAACGCATTGGACTTAATTTTAGCAGCCATTGCCTCATCTGTGGGGTTGGGTTCGCCTGGACTTCCTTTATGATAAGAAAATATTATGTTAGCCCATTCTGGCGAGGCGCCTTTGCCTGGATGAACCATAATATCAAGTTCCAAAATCTTATCATTGAGTCGAAACTGTATTTTACCTTCAAGTGGTTTATGGGTCGTTTCTTCATAGATTTCAGCCATTATTTTGATTCTCGAAAGGATAGCATCATACATCGTTCTTGAGACTACCCGTTTGAATAAAACTTTCTTCCCTTCCAAATTTTCAATATCGACAATTAAATGCGAATCCGCATTAAATTGAACATTTGCTGTTCCTTCACCAAAAATTGCAAATTGAAGTATCAACATATTTGTCTCACGTCTCACCATAGGATGATCCGCCGGATGCGGACCTTGCAGATTCTCTACCTCTGTATCATCAGCAGTAATTTCATTCATCCTATGCTCTGCAATTAATTCTTCCATTTGCTCAGGAGTAAGTGATTTAAGGAAATGTTCATGTGCATTCCATAATAATTCTCCAATACCACCTGAACTTTCAAAGCCAAGTATTGTGGCGGCAGATGTGATCAATCCATCTCGGTCTTCTGTTGGAAGGGAAATATATCTTGCATCGTTATCTACGTCCTGAAACGTTTTTTCTTTATATTTCCCCCAAATAAGCTTGAGCATTAATGCATAAACCGCTTCTCGTTCAGGCCCTGGTAATTCTGAGATCAAATAAAGAAATTTATTAAACTCATCTGATGCTTGCATCGCCGCATCTTTCCGCTTGTCCTCAATGAGATTTCTTAGATCTACCGTAAGCCCTTCTAATTCTGCCAACTTCTTTGCTGCAACAATGGCATCTATCAAACGACCCGCTTCTCGAAGTTCCGCAACAATACGATAGATTGTATCTCTTGAGAAATTTAACATCGCCGCATTTTGTTTTTGTTGTGTGGGGG
>CAZASA010000144.1:0-3811 GCA_964487685.1 uncultured Planctomycetales bacterium | reverse complement strand
CCCCTGACCTCCTGCATGCCATGCAGGCGCTCTCCCAAACTGAGCTACAACCCCATAATTACTACAATATATTACTATTCCAAATAAATCCGGAGAAATTATGGGGTGAATGGATCGTTTCCTCAATGCTTTTCTGAGAGAAACGACCAACTCCTTCCCCTTAAGAAGTAGCCAATATAACACTCCACTCCCCTTTTGTCAAACTTGCCAAGATGGCTATTTAATGTTACACTTTCAATATGAATCGGATAAATTTCTTATTTGCCGCAATGCTTCTATCAATCCCTGCGCTTTGTATGGCAGACAATAATCAACAAGTGATCACGCTCAAGGACGGTTCACAAATCGTCGGTCAACTTACCGGGATCAGTAATGGTGTTTACACCATCAAGGCACCGATCATCGGTGACGTGCATGCCTCAGCCAGCGATGTGGTTAGCATCACTAATAGTAATGCGCCTAATGTATCTGCTCCGGCTGCGGCCGCTGCTACAGCTTCTTTAACCCCCGGGAATGTCCCTGATCTTGACCAGAGGGTCGCTGTTGAGCAAAAACAATTGATGTCTAATCCCCAGTGCATGGCCCTTCTGACGCAAATGGCCCAAGACCCTGAAATTGCCCAAATGCTCCAAGATCCTTCTTTAGTGCAGGCTGTTACCAGCCATGATCTCCATGCGGTGGAAAGTAACCCCCGCATCAAAGATCTCATGAATAACTCCCACATGCAGGAATTTCTCAAAAAGCTCGCTTCCTGCAGCGGCTCCCCTTCTCAATAAAAAATCTCTAACCGATTATTTTAATTCTTGAGACTGATTTAACAGGGAAAGATGCCTTAATTGCCCGCAGGCAGCGTTTACATCTTTACCCCTTGGGGTGCGGATCGTGGCGTGGACACCGCTATCTTCAAGGCTATTTCTGAAAGCGGTCATTTCTTTTTGAGATGGCGTTTGATGACCGAATTCTGAGACGGGATTATAGGGAATAAGGTTCATCTTGCAGATCAACCCTTTAAAAGATTTTTTTAAACTCGCCACCGCATGGGGCGTGCACGTCACATCCTTGATAAGGATATATTCAAAAGTGATCTGACGATGGGTCTTACGCACATACTCCCGGCAGACCGCAATCAATTCATCAAAGGGGTATTTTTTATTAACGGGCATGAGCACGTCCCGGGAAGGATTATCATAGCCGTGCAAAGATATCGCCAATTCCACCTGAAGACCCTCCTGAGATAATTCCCTGATCTTCGGAACAACACCGACGGTAGAGATCGTAATATGCCGCGCACCGATATTAATCCCTTTATTTGAATTAATGATACGGACAGCTTTCATCAAATTGGTAAAATTATCCAACGGCTCACCCGTGCCCATGAATACGATATTGGTCAATGGCTTTTTGTGCTTTAACGCCTCTTCTTTGACGTGCAAGACCTGAGTGACGATCTCGGCACAGCTAAGGTTCCTCTTCCAGCCGCCGATACCGCTGGCACAAAACTTACAGCCAAATTTACAGCCGGCCTGGGTTGAAATGCAGGCGGTGGTCCTGGTACTCGTCGGTATCAAGACACTTTCTATCTTTTCATGGTCTGACAGGTCAAAAAGGAATTTGGTGGTCCCGTCTTCGGAATTTAACTTTTGGTCGATGGCAGTTCTTTTAAGGACAAAACGGGCCTTTAATTGGTCCCTTAACGGTTTTGGGATATTAGTCATCTCCTCAAAACCCCACGCCCCTTTTTGATAGATCCACTGGAAGAGCTGCTCGGCACGGAAAGGCTGGCTTGCCATGGACTTTAATTGACCTGCCAATTCTTCCATCGATAGATCACGGATATCGGGCTGGATTGTAAGCTGAGAGTTCATTTTGGCTCGACAAATTCACCAATGTCGCGGTATTTTTTGTAGCGGGCGTCAGAAACCTGTTGAGGACTTAATCGTGATGCCTTCGTTAAATATTTAAGAATTGAAGCTTTTAAATTAAGGGCCACTTCCTGCGGGTCGCGATGGGCGCCGCCCAGGGGCTCTGGGACGATCTCATCGACGATATTAAATTTGATCAAATCTTCCCCGTGAAGCTTCAGGGCTTCTGCCGCTTGAGGGGCTTTTAAAGAACTGCGCCAAAGGATGGAAGCACAGCCCTCGGGAGAAATGACCGAGTAATACGCATGCTGTAGGATCAGGATATAATCAGCCACCCCGATCCCTAAAGCACCGCCGCTGCCGCCTTCCCCGATGATCACTGCTGCAACAGGGGTCTTAAGCCCAACCATATCACGTAAATTCTCCGCAATGGCCTGGGCCTGGCCGCGCTCTTCTGCCCCGATGCCGGGATAAGCGCCGGGTGTATCGATCAGACAAATGACCGGCACCTGAAATTTATCTGCCAGGCGCATCAAACGCATGGCTTTGCGGTATCCTTCCGGATGGGCACAACCAAAATTACGCATGACATTCTCTTTAACGTCACGTCCCTTTTGATGTCCCATGATCATCACCTTTTGACCGTCGATCTTGGCAAAGCCGCCGACCAAGGCCTTATCATCAGCATATAATCTATCCCCGTGCAGTTCCAGGAATTCATCGGTGATCATACGGATATAATCAAGCGTGTAGGGACGTTTGGGATGACGGGCGATCTGCACGCGCTGCCAGGACGTCATATTGTTATAAATATCGTTCTTTAATTTCTCGAGCTTTGACTCAAGTCTCTTGATCTCCGGCTCAAGGGTCACCCGTTTAGAGCCCATTTGGCGCAGGTCTTCGATCTTATGTTCCAGTTCGAGGATCGGTTTTTCAAAATCGAGTGTTGCCATAAATATCCAGCCCCTTAGTTTTGGATGACCACTTCAGTGCCGATAGGAATAATATCAAAAAGCTCCTCGACATCCTGGTTGGCCAAGCGCACACAGCCGGCCGTGACTTGTTGTCCGATGCTTTCAGGATGCAGTGTGCCATGAATGCCGTAATGCGAATCCGTGTCAAAACCCATCCAACGACTGCCCAGTTCATTTTCCGGGCTTTCGGAGGGGATGGGTGCGCCTCCATTCCTGAACCAAACAGGTTTTTCGATCTTGGTGGCGATCTTGAAGGTTCCGACAGGCGTAATATTGTCTTTTCCCGTCGATACATGATAGATCTTCAAAACCTCATCACCGGACTTTAAAAAAAGCACATTCTGGGACTTATTGATCAGGATATTGAACGGTGCTGTCCAAATGCGCAATTTCTCGCCGGTGCGGATCACATCGCTTTTTAGGCCGTTGGCCCTTTTAATAAGCTGAGGGGTGGTATGGTATTTCTTGGATAATTTCCCTAATGAATCCCCGGGGACGATCTCATACATGATCGTCTGGGGCATTTGAGCGGGTGAAAAAATAAGGTCGATGTTCAAGCTCCCCAGTTTATCCTGCACATCCTGGATCTTGTCATAATCAGGATAATTGCTGATGATCTGGTCATAGGCTTCCTTGGCTTTCATTTTATCGCCTTGGGCCTCATCCTGGGCCGCTTGGGCTAAAAGCTGGTTGACAGGGACACTGGTTTCCTCTGAATCTTTAGACGCAAGAGCTGCATGCTGATGATGAAGTGCGACGATACTTACCGTGACCAACACCGCCGCCGCTAAAATGCCGAATAATATTTTTTGGTTCATGAGACCTCTCCTTAAATGCTATATAAAGCCATGGCACAAAACACGCCAAAAGTAAATCCTGCCAATACTTCAATAGGCGTATGCCCCACTAATTCCTTAAGTCTTTGCTCTTCGATCTGGCCTTTCCAATAGATATCTTCCATCATTTTATTAAGGA
>CAZASA010000143.1:0-3847 GCA_964487685.1 uncultured Planctomycetales bacterium | reverse complement strand
GGCACGATCTCAACGATTGAAGGCCTGGTACAGGCCCAAAGCCTAAAACCTCCATCTTTGATCTTGGTGGGTAAGGTCATCGATCTTTATAAGCCGAATATTAAACAAACCTTTCTGCATTGCGGCACTCATCCTGATCTTTATCGGAATTTAGGCAAGATCCTGCCTTGGCCCATGATCACGATCAAGCCGGTAACGTTCACTGGGCCTCAGCAACAAGCATTACTTCAAAATTATTTATCAGCGGATATCATTGTCTGTACCAGCTGGTATGCCGCGGACCATTTGATCAAGGAGCTGCTTTCTATTAAACCTGACCTTGATTTTGATGATAAGAAATTTGCCGTTATCGGCCCTAGCACCGAGCGATCTTTACAAAAATTTAACATCAAGCCAGCCCTAGTCTCCGAAGAAGAAACTGCGCAAGGCTTGTTTAAAGCCATGGACCGGCATTTTGACCTGAAAGGCAAACATGTTCTATTCCCACGATCATCCTTGCCTAATCCTTATTTAAAGGAAGCTTTGATCGCCAAGGGATCTATTGTCAATGAAGTGACTATTTATGAAAACACCAAGCCTCCCAAACGTCCATTACCCTCTGAAAACATCGATGGTGTCATATTTACAAGCCCATCAACAGTTAGGAATTTTCTGGCAGATTATGGTACAATACCAGGTAATTGGCAGATCATGGCTAAAGGTCCAGTGACGTTAAAAACCTTACAGGAAGCAGGATATACCCATGCCGCATCGTTATCGTAGATTAAGAGCCAGTCAAGCGATCAGGGACCTTGTTCGAGAAACCACCCTGACAGCCAATGATCTGCTTCAGCCCTATTTTGTGATCGACGGCAACAATAAAAAAGAAGCCATTGCTTCCATGCCCGGTATCTTCCGTTATACCGTTGATCTATTGCTCAAAGAAATTGAATCCTTTATCCGTTTAGGCGGACGGGGAGCAGTCCTTTTTGGTGTGTCCCATCATAAGGACAGCAGTGGTAAGTATGCCTATGCCTCTAACGGTCCGGTGGTTAAGGCTATCAAGGCGATCAAAAAGCATTTTCCGGATTTTCTCATCGTGACCGATGTCTGTTTATGCGCTTATATGAGCCATGGCCATTGTGGTATCGTTGAGGGTCATAAGATCAACAACGATAAAACCTTGCCGGTATTGGCCAAAATGGCCTTAGCCCATGCCCAGGCCGGTGCTGATCTGGTCGCTCCGTCGGATATGATGGATTTTAGGGTCCAAGCTCTCAGGCAGGCCTTGAACAAAGAGAATTTTCTGGATGTCGGTATCATGTCCTACGCCGTTAAATATTCTTCAGCCTATTACGGCCCTTTCCGTGATGCCGCGCATTCGGCGCCGGGGTTTGGGGACCGCAAAACCTATCAGATGGACCCGGCCAACAGCCGTGAAGCCCTCAAAGAAGCCAGACAGGATATTGATGAAGGGGCGGACATGGTCATGGTCAAGCCGGTGCTGGCCTATTTGGACATTGTTGCAAAGCTGCGCCGAAAGCTGGACGTTCCTATCGTCGGATATAATGTCAGCGGTGAATATTCAATGGTCAAGGCAGCGTCCCGTCACGGCTGGGTCGATGAAAGATCCATTGTTTTAGAAACATTAACTTCTATCAAGCGTGCCGGTGCGGACATCATCATTTCCTACCACGCGCAAGATGCCCTCAAATGGCTTCGATGAGCAAAGAAATCCGGTCAGCTGAAAGCGTCATGGTGGCTGGTGTTAACAGCCCCGTTCGCGCTTTTAAGGCTGTCGGCGGAGATCCTTTAATTATTAAACGGGGCCTTGGCCTCAAGTTCTTTGATATTGACGGTCATGGGTATACAGATTATTGCCTCTCATGGGGCGCATTGATCTTGGGCCATGCCCATCCGGATATTGTCAGGTCCGTTCAAAAAGCTGTCAAAAACGGGACCAGTTTTGGTACTACGACCAAGCCAGAGATCGCAATCGCTCAGTTCATTACCAAGCATGTCCCGTCTGTCGATATGGTGCGTTTTGTTAATTCGGGGACGGAAGCCACGATGAGTGCGGTGCGTTTGGCCCGAGGGTTTACCAAACGCGCCAAGATCATTAAATTTGACGGTTGTTATCACGGCCATAGCGATGATCTTTTGGCCATGGCCGGTTCAGGGGTTGCTTTTTTACCAGCCTCATCAAGCCAAGGGGTCCCGTCAGCGCATGTTCAAGACACCATCAGTCTTCCTTACAATGATATAGAGGCCCTGACCAATACCATCGAGCGCTATCATCAGGATATCGCCTGTGTGATCATAGAACCCGTTGCCGGGAATATGGGCATCATCATTGCCAACAAAGATTTTCTTAAAACTATACGGACCTTGACCAAAAAATATAAGATCGTGCTGATCTTTGACGAAGTGATGAGCGGCTTTCGGACAAACTTGGGCTGTGCCCAAACAGACCTAGGTATTATTCCTGACATGACCTGTATGGGCAAGATCATCGGCGGCGGTTTTCCCGTTGGGGCTTATGGCGGCAGGAAGGACATCATGAAACATTTAGCTCCCTTGGGAGGTGTCTACCAAGCCGGGACTTTTTCAGGAAGCCCGATCGTCATGCAAGCCGGTCTTGCGACATTAAAGGACCTGACGCCTCAGCTTTATAAAAATCTGAATACGATTTGTGATGATTTTGTTACCCGTACAAATATCCTGTTAAAAACATCCAATATTCCTGCCCATGTGGTCAATTATAAAAGTATGATGAGCATTCGATTTAGGCCAGAGCCTGTGTATAATTATACCGATGCCAAGAATGCGTCATCCAATAAACTTTATGCGGGACTATTCCATCATTTATTGCGTCAAGGGATCTATCTGCCGCCGGCAGACCTGGAATCATTTTTTGTGTCTAGCCAACATACAGTTAAAGATCTAGATCATTTATCAACACAGATCATCAAGTTTTTCTTAAAGGCGCATTAATGAATACTGCTGATGAAATATCCAAAAGGCCTTGGGGTCAATATCATAAATTTCACCAAGAACCTGGTGTTTGGGTCAAACGGGTTGAAGTTAATCCTCATTCCAGACTAAGCTTACAAAAGCATCAACATAGGTCTGAAAAATGGATCATTGTAGCAGGTCAAGGGTTGGCTATTGTTGATGACAAGGAGATCTCTGTCCGGTTCGGTGTCGTGGTTGATGTTCCCCTTGGTGCCGTTCACCGGATGTGTAATACTGGTGATGAGCATTTAGTCTTTATCGAAGTAGCGTGTGGAGAACACCTGACAGAGGAGGACATTATCCGCTTTCAGGATGATTATGCCCGTTGATGCGAAATTTTAAATTGATCCTGGAGTATGACGGAACAGCATTTTGCGGATGGCAGACCCAGGCAGAAGGTTTACGCACTGTCCAAAATCATCTTGAGCAAATGCTGGAAAAAATATTTAAAAAAAAGGTCCATTGCCAGGCTTCGGGACGTACGGACAGCGGAGTACATGCGCTAGGGCAAGTGGCCCATTTTAAAGTTGATACCAATTTAAAGGCATCCTTGATCCATAAAGCGCTGAATACTTTCCTGGACAGGGATTTATCGGTCGTCAAGGTGTCCGAAGTACCGCTGGATTTTCATGCGCAGAAGGATGTTAAGACTAAAACTTATCGTTATACGATCTTGAATCGTTCTTACCCGTCGGCATTATGGAGGGACAGAGCTTACTTTTATCCGTATAAATTAAATCTGGCCGCCATGCGCAAAGCGGCAAAGGATATCAAGGGCACCCGTGATTTCAAGCCCTTTCAGTCGGCGGCCGAGCGTTCAAGGATCAAGAACACGGTAAGGACGGTAAAGAAG
>CAZASA010000142.1:0-3871 GCA_964487685.1 uncultured Planctomycetales bacterium | reverse complement strand
TTATCCACGCCTTGAATAATTTTGACAAGATGAAAAACCAACCCTATAATGTCGGCTTAAGCGACGCTAACCTGACAAAATTGCAGTTATGTCAGGAGATCAAAAAGCTCGTGCCGGATTTTTATTTTGTAGAAGCCTCTATCGGCGAAGATCCTGATAAGCGCGATTACTTGGTCAGCAATGAAAAGATCGAAAAAACAGGGTTCAAGCCGGATATTTCCCTGCAAAAAGGCCTACAGGAGTTGATCAAGGGTTATCAGGTCATCAAACGTAATCAATTTGCTAATATTTAAGATTCCCGCTTTCGCGGGAATGACAAGGCGGAATTGTTATGAAACAGCTTGATGTTCTGTTTGTTCACGCCAATGGGTCCAAGAAAATATATCAGGACCTGGCCAATCATTTTTCCGCCATAGAGCCTCCGATCTGGGCGGGCATGCTGGCCAATCATTGCCGTATCAAAGGTTTTTCCGTCGATATTTTAGACTGTGAAGCCCTGCATTTGGATGAAGAGCAATCAACCCAACAGATCGTCGAGCACAAAGCGCTCCTGGTGTGTTTTGTGGTCTATGGCCAGCAGCCGTCGGCAAGCTCCCAGAACATGGCCGAAGCCACCAATCTGGCTGATGCTGTCAAGAAATCCGCCCCCGAAAGCAAGGTCCTTTTTGTCGGAGGGCACGTCGCTGCCTTACCGCGGGAGGTCTTGGAAAAACATAAGGCCATTGATTTTGTCTGCCAGAATGAAGGCGTTTATACCATTTCAAATTTATTGATGACGAATTTAAAAGACGGCTTGGACAAGGTGGATGGCTTGGGTTATCGCCGGGATGGAGGGATCGTTCTAAATAAACCGTCCCCCATCGTGGCTAAGAGCGATCTTTCCCGTGAGCTTCCGGGCATTGCCTGGGATTTGTTGCCGGTCAAGAATTACCGGACAGCCCTGTGGCATTCCTATCCCAACAATTCCAACCGTCAGCCTTTTGCCGCTTTGTATACAAGCCTTGGCTGTCCGATGAAATGTTCCTTTTGCATGATCAATATCATCAACCGCCAGGACAATGAATATTCCGATGGTTCAGCCGTATTCCGCTATTGGGAGCCGGAGCATATCATCAAACAATTCGATTATTTTGCCTCCCAGGGCATCACTAATATCAAGATCGCCGACGAGCTTTTTGTACTGAGACCCGACCATTTTTTAAAGCTTTGTGAACTGATCATCCAGCGCGGCTATAAATTCAATATCTGGTGCTATTCAAGGGTCGACACGGTCAAAGACCAATATTTAGCGACGTTAAAAAAAGCCGGGGTCAATTGGCTGGCCCTGGGGATCGAAAGCGGCAATACCCGTGTCCGCAAGGACGTGACCAAGGGCCGTTTTGACGACGTGGACATCCGTGCCATCGTCCATAAGATCAGGGAACATGGTATTAACGTTATTGGTAATTATATATTCGGCCTTCCGGAGGATGATTTAAGCAGTATGCAAATGACGCTGGACCTGGCCATGGAAATGAATACCGAGGAAGCTAATTTTTATTCAGCCATGGCCTATCCGGGAAGCCCTTTGTACGGCATCGCTAAAAAAGAAGGCTGGAAATTACCCGCTAATTATGTGGGCTATTCCCAGCATTCCTATGAAGAACAGCCTTTGCCGACCAAGCATCTGACAGCCCAGCAGGTCTTGGCCTTCAGGGACGAAGCATGGATGACATACCATAAAAGCCCAAAATTCTTGGAACTTATCAAGCATAAATTCGGACAGGCGGCCGTGGATGAAACGGTCAAATCGACCAAGATCAAACTTAAACGCAAGATCCTAGAAGAGGCCCCGATAATCCCATGATCATATCCCGTACTCCTTTTCGTGTATCGTTCTTCGGCGGTGGAACTGACTATAACGGCTGGTATGAGGAACATGGCGGCGCTGTACTGGCTACGACCATTGACAAATATTGTTATATCAGCTGCCGCTATTTGCCGCCGTTCTTTGAGCACAAATCACGCATCATCTATTCCAAAATGGAACATGTCAGGCAATCCATTGAGGAGATCGACCATCCATCCGTACGTGAGGTCCTGCGTTTTTTAAAGATCCATGAAGGAGTCGAGATCCATCATGACGGGGACCTGCCGGCACGGACCGGCCTTGGGTCAAGCTCTTCATTTACCGTCGGATTGCTTAATTCCCTCTATGCCCTTAAAGGGCAGATCACCACCAAGGAAATGCTCGCCCGCGAGGCCATCCATGTGGAGCAGGACTTGATCAAGGAAAATGTCGGCTGCCAGGACCAAACCCTTGCCGCGTACGGCGGGTTTAATATGATCGAGTTCGGCGGCACCAATCATTTAAGGGTACAGCCGGTGACAGTTCCGATTGAAAAAATTAACATTTTACAGGACCATTTGATGCTCTTTTTTACGGGATTTTCCCGGAATGCGTCGTCCATCGCCAAGACACAGATCGAGAACATCCCCCAAAAAAGGATGGAGATGGCCCGCATGCATGAGATGGTGCAGGAGGCTGTGGAGATCCTCAACGGCAAAGACCTGTTGAAATTCGGGCGCCTGCTCGATGAAAGCTGGAAGATCAAACGCACCCTGTCAGACAAGATATCCAACAGCAATATTGATGATCTTTATGCTGCAGCGATCAAGGCAGGGGCCGTCGGCGGTAAATTGCTGGGGGCAGGCGGGGGAGGATTTGTCTTGTTTTTTGCAGAGCCTTCCAAACAAGAAAAGGTCCGTCATGCACTCAAAGGCCTTTTGGAAGTCCCTTTTAAATTCGAGAGTTTGGGCAGTCAGATCATTTTTTATCAACCTGAAAGCGGGCTTATAAGGTAAATATGTTTCCAGATATCGTCATACTCGCCGGAGGATTGGGCAAACGCCTTCAATCGGTCACCGGCAATTCACAAAAGGTCCTGGCCAAGATCAATGATAAACCATTCTTGGAGATCCTGATCGATTATATCGCGTCCCAGGGAGGCCGGCGGTTTATCCTTTGTGTCGGCCATGGCAGCGAAGAGGTGGAGTCTTATTTTAAGGGCAAGCACCATGACCGTGAGATCATTTTTTCCAGGGAAGATTCTCCCTTAGGGACCGGAGGGGCTATTAAGCAAGGGGCCAATCATGTCACCACGGACCAGTTTTTAGCGATGAATGGGGATTGCTTCTGTGTCATTGATTATATACGTCTGATCGCCTTCCATAAAAAGCAAAGATCAAAAGCGACCCTCTGTGTTACCCTGATGCCTGATGCCCGTGATTATGGCACCATCGAGATCGCCGCGAATGCGGCCATTGAAGCTTTTAAAGAAAAACAGCCTAAGGCTGTTTCAGCCTTCATCAATACAGGTACTTATTGTTTTGAACGGGGAGTGTTTTCATTAGTCGAGACGCCATCGAAATTTTCGATCGAATATGATTTTTTCCCACATTTGGTGGGGCTGGGTTTTTTTGCCTACAAGGTGGAGAACAGGTTTATTGATATCGGCACACCGGAACGTTATTCCTGGGCGCAGGAACATTTAAAAAGTTTGCAGCATAAGAAACGGACAAGATAGGTAATGACGGATTTTAATAAAAAAACAGCGGTCAACGACGGTCAGGAGTCGTCCAAGTCGGGCTATAAGGTCCCCTTTGGGACCGTGTCGATAACACCCAAAGCTAAAGAACTAATCAATGAGGCCATTGAACGACGCTGGCTGACCAAAGGCAGATACGTCAAAGAATTTGAAGAAAAATTTGCCGCTCTTTTCGGCGTTAAATACGGTGTCGCGGTCTCGAGCGGAACAGATGCCGATGCCATTGCCTGTGCCGTGCTTTATGACTTTGGCGCCAAGCGCGGGGATGAGATCATTGTTCCGGC
>CAZASA010000141.1:0-4452 GCA_964487685.1 uncultured Planctomycetales bacterium | reverse complement strand
TATTGGTAACTTTTTCTCTTGGGTGGCAACCAACAACCTATCTATCTCCCCCATTCCCCACAAACGAACATCGGAATTTGAATTTACTAAAGCGTTGATAAGTATCGGTAACTTTTTATCTGGATCAGCCACAAGCTTCTTATCTAACGCATCCATTGCGGCTTTACGAACGCTGGCATCATTGCTGTCTAACCGGTTTATATACCATTTGACAGAAAATGGAATAAGCATCGCCGCATCTTTAGGTTGTTGTGGCTGCGACATGGCTTGGCTTGGGACTAAAATAACTTCTTCAGGGAATTTTTTCTTAACTATATCACTTTTCCAGACTGAACCAACAGCAGGAGCTACACCCATACCAATCTCGTAGGTGGATCCATCACTTAATGAAATTTCATCATAACTTCCTTGGCCTGAACCATAATTAGAACCAGATACCCCTGTTACGTAAATAATATTTTCCTCAACATCCTCAACATGTGCTGGAATTATCTCAATAGAATATATTTGACCTACTCTTTCTGATTCAACCGCTTTTTCTAACAGCCTATTTATCCAATAATTAATCCCAAGGGAAATATTCTTTGGTAGCAATTCTAACAGTCTTTCTTTCGCCCTCTTCGCAATCTGTTGGTTAAAATTGGAAACAATATCCTCCCTTCCTAATTTAACTAATGCTGCTTCTGCAGCTTTACGAATATCGGGATTAGCATTATTCAAATAAGTTGTAATCTTATTTACATCGCTCATCATTCTAATTTTTAAGACGGTGACCATCGCCGCATCTGGATTTTGTGTTCCTTTTTGTGGTGTCTGGGACATGGCATGGTCGCTACGAAGAATATAACTCGCTATCTTGATAATATATTCATCAGGATTTTTCGGAAAAACTTTATCTGCAAATAATCTTTTCCATTCATCATCATAAACCTCATCCCCAGTCAAATGCCGCTGGTGATTCCGAAATATATCAGTAATCCAGTCTTTATTAATAAACCAATAGAGAGTTTTAAGATCTGCGGCATTTTTGTTGCCATTCGAAAGAGCCAAGATAGCGCCTTGTATCCCGGCGCCAACTTCTCTTAGTGCCCTCTCCCAAAGTTCACTCAATCGATCCTCAGCAGTAAACCATATCGATGATTCACTATCATTTAATTGCCCATCAAGATAATAACCTTTGAAACGTTCAAACATATCTCTTTTCGCCCTTGTTTCATTCTGATCATTAAGATCGAGTAAAGCCTGTCGCATTTCGGAATCGAGTTCGGGCCATATAACATTGGCGTATTGTAACCGTATACTATTCATAATGACCTCACCATATGGATTTGTCATCGCCGCATCTGGAGTCTTTAGAGCTATGTCTAAAGCAACCATCACCCCATCGGGACCTTTAATATCTGCACGATTATAATCTTGTTTTACCGGTATATTACCTAAAAATGTCCCCCCCGAAAAATACTTCCTCGGCACGACTTGGCCATCAGGTGTTGGGTCTTCTTTGATGTAGTTGAATGCGCCTTTCTTGTAGGCTTTGAGGTATCGGTCGTAGATTTGTTCTTTGACGGTAGGGTCATTAAGATTGACACCGGCGACTTTGTTTTTGTTGGTGTATAGGGCTTCTAATAGGCCATTTTGGATGGTTTCTTTGTACCATTTGGCTAAGATCAGAGCTTGGTAAATTTGTCTTAACGGAGCGAAGTTTTTGCCGGTGTTGACTTCTTTTTCGATTTCAGGAAGGATGATTTGACGGACAATTTGAGAACCTATTGAATTGGTTCCATTACTTACGGGCATGTGTTTATGTAGTGCTAAATAGTCTTCGTCTAACATTACTTTTAGAGTTGATTTGGTCACGTAGGCGGCGTTATTGTTTTCGTAGACTTGCGCTTCGTTGGGAAGGATCCATACCTTGTTAAAGGTATTTACCGGCACATTGGTAGTACCAAATTGCTGTTGGGCTTTGGCGTATACCCTGTTCCAAAATTCTTTGCCTAAATCCTTCTCCGGATATATAAGGGAAGCTGTTAGTTGTTTAAGAATGTAGTCTTGGGCTAATAAGTCCCTGCCTAAATCTGTTTGACCTAAGGCTTCTGGGACCATCCTATTCTTCTCATAAGGGCTTAAATTGACCCATAAATCACCTTCAGGAATGGTTAGGCCTGCCAAAAAGTATTTTACCAGCTGATTGGCTTGATCTTTAATCGAAGCGGTGTCTTGCGGGCCTTTGCCTGTATCTACGATGAATTGAAACTCTAGGGGCTTGTTTAGATTGACGATCAGGCCTTTTAGGGCCAGCGGTGCAAAAGGTGCTGATTCCCCTACCATTGTTCCGGGCACAGGAAGTTGGTTGACGCTAAAGTCTTGGGCGTGGACGTACTGGAGATTGCTGAAACTAAAGGTTAGGCAGACTAGTGAAGCGATTAGACGTTTGAACATTTTGTTTTTCCCATAATAAATAAAACTTAAACTTTGGCCAAGAGTTCTGGTTGTTTTTGAGTATTTAATCCTAATAATTCCGGCAGATCAACAGGCTGAATGCTGATAATCTGCGGCACAAAACCCTGAATATTAATTTTATCCAAAGGCTGTTGGCTGATAGGAAGCGGTACACCATTACCATCACGTTTGATTTGCAAGTCAAGCATCTTAGCATCCAAGGCGATACCGCCGAGGTCTTTAGGATTTTTTGAAGAAACAGTTGGCCTTGCCAAAACAGCTTTATTTTGTAATTTTATAGCTGTCTGGCCAAGCATAGCGGAGTCATTAGGAATAACTTCAAAAACTTCTGGTTCATCTATAATAGTTTCATCATAATAATCAGCTCCAGCACTACCACGATGAGAAACTTGTTGAGCAAATACTATTTTAATAACCTTCCCACTTTCCTTGATTGCCAAAGCTTTTGCGATATTGTTATAGTAAACAACTTTATCAATTACGTCTTTAGCTTCTCGTTCCATTAAATCAAGAATTTCAGAAATTAAATCTGCTTCTTTACCGCCAATTGCAATAATAGCCAATGCTGATTCTTGAGCAACAGAAGAACGATAACCGGACACTGCGCTAAAATATTTAGCATGCCTAGGATCCATACCAACTCTAACCTCATGTGTATTGGACAACAATTCTACAAGCCTACTGACCGCCTTTTTGCTATGCATATCCTTTAAAGCACGGATACACCACGCAACAACATAATCAATTTTGTTATTTAAACCTAATATATAAGCATCTTCTAATTCTTCTGTTGTTGCTTTCTCCGCCTTCATCGTATCCACCAACGTATCTATATTCGTTGCATTTACTTCTACCGATGATAAACTTCCCTTAATTTGCTTGATTGCATTCTTACGGCGCTCTTCTTCTAGCAAAGCCATTTCTTGTTTACGTTGAGCCTTTCTTGCGTCCACTTTGGCTACGAGTTCAGCTATCAGTTTAGCTTTCTGTGGTGAAATTGATTTGCTATTTAATACAACAGCTCTTGCTACATGAGTAACTGTATCCGAAAAATTTTCTTCATCGACGATCCTACTATAAGTTGTTATAATAATGCGATATTTATCCGCACTATTGAAACGATTCATAGATGGATTGGTCGGACGGATACTTATATCCCTAAGCTGTTCTATAACCAAATCAAGTGCTTGCTCAGAGCCAATTCCTCCTAAACCTCTCAATGCCCATTCTTTTACATCAGAATATCTACTCCCTAACACTTGTTTAAACAATGAAAATTTTCTCTCCTCTACGACAAGTGAACCCAAGGCATCCATAGCGGCTTTTCGCATATCAGCTCTTTCATTCCTTAATTCTTCAACCAGCTTATTCTCATCTTTCATAGCCATTACTTCCGCAACTTTGAGTTTCCAATAATTCGAATCTGCCCAATTATAAACTTCCCCATTATTTATGTATCCTTGATTCTTTCTGTCTGCTTGATATTCTTCTATTATCGCTATCTTTTTTTTCGGATTAGTTACTAACCTATCTATTTCCTTCATTGCCCATAAATTAACATCATGCACATAAGAAAGCCTCAAAGCATTCTCAAGTATCGGCAACTTCTTCTCTTTCTCTGAGTCGGGAACTAATGCATCAATAGCTTCCATAGCCGTTTGACGAATGCTTTTGTCATTATTATCCCAAATATTTCCCAACATAGTCACAATTTTATCGACATTACCTGTTAATTTCCATGCCGCAATCTTCGCTTTAGCAAACATCGCCGCATCTTTAGTTTGTGCCTGCGGTTGAGGAGTTTGCTCAAATTGCTTCACCACATCGTCAGAAGCCCCAGGACCGACATCAGTGATATTGCCTTTAACTATTATCGTCGTTCCTGTGCTCCCAAGAGCATGATTAACATCCATTGCCTGAACATTTGTTAAAGTGGTACCCCATACCAATAAAGCAGTAGCCAATGTAACCACACCATTTCTCAAACTGAAA
>CAZASA010000140.1:0-4545 GCA_964487685.1 uncultured Planctomycetales bacterium | reverse complement strand
GTCCCCGAGCAGGTTGCGAGCACCTGCGAGTGTCCGGTTTGAGGACCCAAGCAAGCGAGCTCTGAAGGTGAAAGCAACCTAGGGGAAAACCTAACGCATTAAAAAGGGAGTATTCGCATGGTCGCTGTACAAACGAGTATGAATTGGGACGCGATTGCCTTGAGCAAATATAATAAAATGCTCAATTTGATCCCTGTTTTCCATCGGCGATTGGCCCAGGAAGTGGTCAATTTAAAATCAGAACAAGCGGCCCGCGCCCGTGGCTCATCGGTCGTTGAAGAGGTCGATATTGTTGAGTCTTTTTTATCTGAGGTTCCCAAGGCATTTTATAGTCTAATGGTCCGTATCATGGACGAAGTAGGTTTTGATTATAAGAAATATATTTCGTAGGGGTGGGTTCTAAACCCGCCCGTACAGGGTCTGAGATATGAATATAGCTGTTATTGGAGCTGGGGCCATCGGTGGGGTTGTGGCGGGATACCTGAAAAAGGCGGGTGAGGACGTTGTTCTCATTGGGCGCAGTGATCAGGTAGATGCTATCAATGCCAAAGGTTTGACGATCAAAGGTGTGCGCGGCACAGATACGATCAAACTGCCGGCACGGACATCATTGGATAAACCTTATGATCTGGTGATCTTTGCCGTCAAGACCCAGGACATTGAAGAAGCCTTTGCTCATAATAGTGATTTTTTTGATCAGGACAGTCAGGTGTTGACGACACAAAATGGCGTGCAGGCAGATAATTTATTAAGCAGCCATTTTGAACGTGATCAGCAATTTTCAAGCATTGTGATGTTTGGCGCGACCTATATAAGTCCTGCCGAGATCACCTTTAATTTTGAAGGGGATTGGATCATCGGACGGCCGTTGATGCCCTTGGACCCTAAAACACATGCTGTGGCCGAAGTGCTGGGCAACGCTTTTAAAATTGTTACAAGCACCAATATCATGGGGCAAAAATATCTTAAGCTTTTTTTGAACTTGAATAATTGTATACCCGGAATCATTGGAAAAAGTATGCAGGAAACTTATGCTGATATCGATCTTTGTCGTCTGAGCATCATGCTTTTGAAAGAAGCTGTTGAAGTGTTGAGTTTTGCCAATATTGAATTGGTCTCGTTGCCGGATTTTCCCAAGGAGCGCATTTATGGCATGGTGAAAATGCCGATCGAACAAGCGGCAGGGATCATTAATAAGACCTTAACGACTTTAAGTAAGGAGCCGTTATATGGATCGATCCTACAGAGCATTATACGCGGTAAAAGCAGTGAGATCGATTTTATCAACGGCGAGATCGCCCAATTGGCTAATCATTTTAAAGTACCGGTCACGCTTAACAGCAAGATCGTTGACATGGTGCATGAGGTTGAACGGACGGGAAAATATTTTAGTATAGAGGATGTTAAAGGAATTTTTTGCGTAGGGGCGGGTTCTAAACCCGCCATTTAATGGGCAGGTCTGCCCCTACGATATAAGGAGAATAAAATGTCAAAGAGTAAAACAGCTGAATCGTTGGGATTAAAACGGACTTCTTGGATCCCTGAATATTGGGATGAAACACAGATCGACGTTTGGCGCTGTATCGATGAACATTGGGATCTGTTAATTACCAAAAAGGTGGATGAATTTATCAAATATATCCATCCGGACATGATCGGCTTTGGCCATGAAAGCCCGATCCCGGTTGACCGTCCGTGGCTGCATAAATGGGTGGGGTTTTGGACTAAAAGTACCAATATTGCTATTTGCGAGCTTCGTCCTATACAGATCAAGATCCATGGGGACATTGCAATTTTGCAGTATTTGATCTTTACGGTGGAAGTCAACGCCGAAGGCGGCAAGCGTGTTATCCGCCGTTATACCATGACATGGAAAAAAGGCAAGGACCGCTGGCAGGTCATTGGCAGTCATAATAATTTAATGGATGAGACGATAAAACATTAAACCATCCTAACACCGGGTGTTAGGAAGGTTCGTGGGGATAAATTACGAATGACGTATAAAAAGATCATTTTTATGTCTTCGATAATGTTTGGCATAGCGATCCCTCTTGTTTTCTTTATTAATGAGGTGATCAGGAACCATAAAAGGTCAATGGTCGCGAGTCCTGATGAATTGCGGTTAGAATCCGTTGCCATTGGGATCAGCGCTTTATTATTTTCATCAATTCTTAAGTCAATGATCTTGAAAAGAAATACAAATATTTTAACTTCGTCCAGAATGAATATTGAGATATTAATCCAACTATTGCCGATTTCAACATTCGCTGCCATTGTTTTATGTGAAGTAGGGATATTGTTCAGTGTTATTGCGGCTTTTTGGGGGGTCAATTCAAAGGACATTATATTTCCGATTTTATTGATCATCATCGGCTTTAGTTCTTTTTTCCCTCGTCATTCGGATTGGGGAAAATGGATCCAATATAAGCAAGGAGTTTGGACTAATGTATAAAAAACGCAGGGTAGTTGTTACCGGAGTTGGGATCGTATCTCCTAATGGGATCGGTAATGAAAATTGTTACCGGGCTATGATCAATGGGGTTTCGGCTGTCCGTCGGGTAACTGAATTTGATGTGTCTATTTTTAATACCAAGATCGCGGCCCAAGTCACTGATTTTGATCCTGTGGCTTTAGGCCTTAGCTTTGAAGATGCGATGCGCATGGACCGCTATGTGCAATTTGCCTGTGTAGCGGCACGCATGGCCCTGGAAGATTCCCGTTTGGATTTATCGAAGGTGGATCACGAACGGATGGGTGTCTCGTTGGCTAATGCCATTTGCGGCACGAAATATATGGAAGAAGAATTTGCTTTGGTAACGGATAGCGGTAAAAAACCGATCAATCCTGCTATTGTACGTCCTGATCTTTATGACGCCGCGATGTTCAATACACCTTCCAGTGAGATTGCGGCCAAATATGGGCTTATGGGTGTTTGCAATACCATTTCAACAGGTTGTACGGCGGGAACAGATTCCGTCGGGTTTTCCTATGAGGCGATCAGTGATGGGGATGTGGACATTATGATCACCGGTGCCTCCGAGGCGCCAATCACACCTATTACTTTTGGGGCATTTGATACAGTGAATGTCTTATCAGTTCATAATGATGAACCTGAGAAAGCCAGCCGGCCTTTTGATAATAAGCGTAATGGCTTTGTGATCTCTGAGGGCGCTGGATTGCTCGTGGTCGAAGAATTGGGTCATGCCTTAAAACGCGGGGCACGCATTTATTGCGAGATCACCGGTTTTGGGACGACCTGCAATGCTTATCACATGACCGATCTGCCGCCGGAAGGCGATGCCATGGCTGATTGCATCACCCTGGCTATGGAAGATGCGGGCATTAGACCTGAAATCATTGATTATTTAAATGCCCACGGGTCTTCGACACGCCAGAACGATGTGTTTGAAACCAGTGCTTATAAAATGGCTTTAGGCAAACATGCTTATAATTTGCCGATCTCATCGGTCAAATCGATGATCGGACATCCTTTGGCAGGGGCTAACGGGATCGAATTGGCCTTGAGTTCGATGATCTTTGAACGTCATATTCTGCCGCCGACGATCAATCAAGAAGAGCCTGATCCTGGATGCGATTTATATTATATTCCGAACAAAGCAATAGAAAAGAAAGTGAATTGTATTCTAAAAACCTCGAGTGGATTCTCAGGAATTCACTCTGCCATGATTTTACAGAGATATGATGGTTGAAAAATTGATCATTATCTTTAAGTTTGTTGAACCTGTTTTTTGGCTGGCGCAGGCGTGGATCATTATTAATTTGTTTGATGCCAAGGGTGCTTTCAAAAGTAATTTAAAGGTCATTAATTGGCTGATCGCTAAGCAAGGTTTTGATTCTCAATTGACTTTTACCGATAAGGCATTTAAGACGTGGCATCGGGATTTATGGATTTTGTTTTTTATGAACCCGGTGATTATTGTATTAATTCATCTAATTTAATTTGCGGTGGGTATTAAAAAATTGATAGGTAGGCTTGGAAACAATTTTTGAGAACCACTAGAGGCCCGACAGCCTTCATCGCCGATCAGAAATGCTGCATTAAGATGGCGGACATTTCTGAGATATTAGAAAAGGCTGGCGGAAAAAGCCGACCGTGGTCGAAAAAATTCGTTTCCAAGGCTACTAAAATAAGGATTGTATGGAAAAAATTGCTATAACAGGATTAGGCGTTATTTCACCTAGCGGGATCGATAAGAGGGTCTTCTGGGCCAACATCAAGGCGGGGCGAAGTGCTGTCGATAAAATTGAGCGCTTTGATGCTTCATTATATCCATCACGGATTGCAGGCCAGGTCAGGGAATTAGACGGCTATAGTAATGTTTCGTCCAGATTATTAAAGAAAATCGATCTTTTTTCTCATATGGCCTTGGTGGCTTCTGATCTTTGCCTTGTGGATGCCAAGATCAATTTAGCCGACGAGAATCTCAAGCGTGTCGGTATTTTTATGGGCAATGCTATCGGCGGATGGCTTTATGCTGAAACTGAACTGCGCGATATGTATCTGGAAGGCCGTGAAGGGGTGAG
>CAZASA010000139.1:0-4558 GCA_964487685.1 uncultured Planctomycetales bacterium | reverse complement strand
CCAACACCTATTTGGCCTACCTTAGCGCACTTGAGGAAAAATCCAGAGAATTCAACGGTGGTTTTACGTTTATCGTTTCATCGGAAGTCCCGGGAACACTGGCCCATGATCTTCCCGGCGGAAGCACAGCCATGCGCAGGACAGGGGATATTTTAGGTAAAGAATTCTTTGAAGACAATTATGTTGCGATGGTGACCGATGGGGGCAGCAAAACACGCGGGGGCACTAAAACACAGATCAATCATAGTCAATTCAGTTTGGGCACCTTGGTGCGTGAGGTCAAGATCGCCGACAAGGTGGATGTTGATGTTACCGATTTCCTTGAAATGAACTTAATGACCATCGGTGTTACATGGCTGCAAATGGCCCATGATTACGGACGCAACACCTTGCTTTGGCCAGCTTCTGACGGCATCATCAAATTCGGCGCTCATCCCCGTTTCGGAGAAAATACATTAGATAAGCTGCCTGCCAGGTTTTTATCCGCCAGCGGAGGAGCAGTTTCGTTATTTTCACCCGAAGATGCCCAGGCTATCGCGAAATTCTCATTAGAAAACAATGTGGCGATCCAGGAATTGGTTGAACCTGATGAAACAGCGTTGGCTAAATTTGTGTCGCAGCGTTTAAAAGTCAATGTTGAGGCAATTGATGCAACCGAGTTAGGCAGGATAAAAGATGTCCGTCAAAGATTCGCGGAAAAATTCGGCGTGGTTTCTGATCCCAATACAGCAGTAGGCAGGGCATTTAAAGATAAATATGATCATGTTGACCTGAAATTAGGAGATAAAGGGAATTTCATTGCCAATGACCAAACTGGTGAACTGGTAACGTTTGCCGAAAAGCCGCCCTTTGCTGAGCTCGTCCAGAAAGCCGTCCTGTATGGCAACGGCACAGCCACTATGAACATTTTTTATCTCATGATGGATAAACAAACCGCATGGGATCTCTTTATCAAAACATTTGCAAAAGAGCGTAATGGGGATCATCAACCGATAGGCCAGAGGATCGTCAGTGTATTTGACAAGGTATTTGGCGGGGCAACAAGGCATGATACCAAGGATGTGGTTTCAAAGGCTACTATCGACTATTTGGCAGCCCATAATGTCAAGTTACTAGGTGTCAATTATGGTGATGATTATGAGATCGGAGATATAGGTAATCTGGACCTTAATGCCAAGATGTTCCAGGCCCTGATCGCTGACAACAAGATTTTCTTTGACCAGCGGCGAAATATAGACAGCGTTGTTATTCCTACCAATGTTGATGTTATCTATAAGGGGAAAAAATTGGACGAATTAACGGGACCGGAAAAATCCCAGGCAATATTTTTGTTGAAAAATGTAAAAATAGAATCTGATGACACAAGCGTGCGCTATACATTAAATTTGACTGAAGGCAGCGGCATTATCAATAGTGTGATCAAGTTCTCGAAAAAGGGGCTTAAAAAATTGGACTTGACCAGGGGTTCGGTCATTGTTGACAGTGAGATCGATGGAGAATTGGCCATTCATGGGGAATTTGCGTTGCTGGAAGGGTGCGCTCATATCCCGTCAAGAGAAGCAACCTATGATTTTACCATTGATCCGGAGACCGGGAAAATGACCAAGGCGCTTTCCCCGACTTTAATATTGGATGTCTATGGTGATGAAACAACCGGGACGATCTTTGTCCGTAAAGATGATGGCTCTGTTCAAAACACGGTCATCCGTTCCTGGAACCTTGATTTCAAGTCCCCGATGGGCAGTGTCAGTGCCGGATTTGCCAATCTTCCGATCGGGATCGCCTCAGTTATTTTTGAATCTAGAGGTGCTTTAAAAGAGGCGGCAACCTCCAATCTTCATGCGCAATTCCTGGCATTCAGGCATTTTGCGTCGATCCATCCCAGATTGTTAGGAATTATTGGACTAAGTCAATGGGAATTTGGGCAAGTTTTAAGAAAGAACGGAAAAGGCCAGACAGTTTCAGCTTCTTTATACGAGCTTCCTAATTATGCAGGCAATGACTTTGAACGTGCCAAAGGCACGATCGAAGCGGTGATGCAACGCGAGCATATGAATTATGTCCGCAGTGCGTGGGCGGACAAGGCGATGATTGCAAAAAGGGAAAGTAATACTTTTGATCTGTCAAATGCAAGTGGCGGCAGGGCAGATAATTTAAGTAACAGGCCTTCTTTGCTAGGCCATAGCGGTAAAACAATTGCCAACCCAGCGATGACGAGTATGACATTGCCTTATTTAGTATTAGAAATTGAGGGCAAAATCGATGAAATGAGACGTGAATTAAATGAGAATCCTGTCCAAATTCAATATAAAGGAGTTCCTGTATTCGGCTTGGAAAATCTTGGCCCCCCGTATTATGGATTAATTCAAGATATAACTGCGGGTTTACATAGATCAGTTGGTGATTCTACCAAGGAACTTACTATTGAAGAAACGACTGGTGGTGGTCTAAAAATTTTTAACGTCAGAGACGCGGAGATGAATATCAACACGAAAAACCCCACAAGTATGGATGTGTTAAATGCAATTGAAGCTACCAGGCTATTGGGCTATAGGAAAAGTTACTTTGATGCCAATGTCGGGCAAATCAGGGGTTTTATGGATTATGGGGCATTAGAAGAAGGGGTTGGGCTTAGATTTTCTCTAAGCAGTGAAATAGGGCCTGGCAAGTCACTTAATGAGGATTATGCCAATTTTCAGGCACTTGAAATCTTATTAGAAAAATTAAGTGTATTTCTATCAGGGAAATTTTCGACAAAGGAAATATCTATTGAAAAGAAATTCAATAGTAAATTGGGAACTTCAGAAGCTAAATTGGTTTTAAAGGATAAAGCCCAAGCAGTAAATCCATTAAGTCCAACAGGTGGTATCGATCTTAATTCCAAGAATTTGGCCATGACAAGTAAAGGTCAGATGGTGAATGTCACATTTAACGCCGCCATGATCGCCCGGTTAAAGCGCGGGGATTTTTCCGGGGTCACCATCAAGATCTTCGCTGTTGTTCCTATAAGCCTAATGCCATTATTAGGATTAAAAGAAAATGGTAACATTGAAATATCAAATGGTTAGTTTGATTTTTCAAGTATGAGCCGCAAGAGATCACCCTTGCGGCTTTTTAGTTGTTATTGACAATCGGCAACATATATGCTATATATCTTGATAAGTAGCATATGAAGTGCTGTATAGAATATTTTTACGCACAAAGGCATAGATATGGCAGATTATCCGCGACTATTAGATTTAAAGAATGAAAGCGAGAAAAAGAGCCTTTTTGTATTTGGCCCCCGGCAGACAGGAAAAACGTTTTTATTAAAAAAAACATTTCCTCAAGCGCCATTTTATAATTTACTGTTAGCTGATACATTTTTAAAGATCAGCCAGCGTCCTCAAATTATCCGCGAAGAACTTTTGGCTTTGCCTAAGCGTCCGCCGGTCGTCATTATTGATGAAATCCAAAAGCTCCCTATTCTGCTTGATGAGGTCCAAAATCTTATTGAGCAAGGGTATCATTTTATTTTAACCGGAAGCAGCGCGCGAAAGCTCAAACGGGGGGCCGGTAATCTTTTGGGGGGAAGGGCCCGGACCAAACATCTTTTTCCTTTAGTGTCTAGAGAAATTCTGAATTACGATTTGATCCGTATGCTTAATTACGGTGCTATTCCATCTATTTACGATTCCGGGGAACCGGAAGCGGACCTCGAATCATATGTGGGGAATTACTTAAAAGAAGAGATCCAGGCTGAAGGGCTTATCCGTAAAATAGAGAATTTTTCCCGTTTTTTGCAAGTTGCGGCTTTATCAAATGCTCAACTGATCAATTTCGCCAATATTGGTTCTGACGCCGGCGTTCCGGCAAGAAGTGTTGCTGAATATTTTACGATCCTTGAGGACACGTTATTGGGTTATTTGCTTGAGCCATACACAAAGACCAAACAAAGAAAGGCGATCACTACACCAAAATTTTATTTTTTTGATCTAGGAGTATGCAATGTCCTTGCAGGTCGAAAAAATATCAAGCCTAAAACAGAACTATTCGGCAATGCTCTAGAACATTTTATTTTTACCGAACTTAAGGCTTTTTGTCATTATCATCATGATCAGCGGCAGCTAAGTTTTTGGCGTTCAAAGTCAGGATATGAAGTGGACTTTCTTTTGGATGATGAAACGGCTATTGAAGTCAAGGCTTCAGGGATGATTACTGAGCGGCATTGCACTGGCTTGAAGGCCCTAAGTGATGAATTAAATTTAAAGAAAAGGATCATTGTTTCATTAGATCAATCTCCCCGGAAAATGAATAATATTGAAATCCTGCCTGTTCAAGTCTTTCTCCAAAAATTGTGGAATAAAGAAATTTAAGTTAGCACTCCAGCAAAGCTTCTGCTAAATTCTTCTTGACAAAATTTTCATCTCCCGCTATATTAGCACTCCTAGCGCAGTAGTGCTAAAAGATCTCAATTTAAAATCAACCGTAATTCAAGGAGGAGAAGTTATGGCTATTCAACCATTAGCTGACCGCATTGTGGTCAAGGTGCTGGAAGCTAAAGAAGTCACCAAGGGCG
>CAZASA010000138.1:0-4612 GCA_964487685.1 uncultured Planctomycetales bacterium | reverse complement strand
TGATAAATTTTTACATTATTCAATATAAAGCGCGATGGATAAAGCCGTTACTTTACAAACAGGATTTGCGGGGTAATTTTGACTACTATTATCTTTCCGATAATAATGATAAATTTATGGAAAAGCCTGAGATGGAAAACGAGCTTCATTCAGCCTTTTTTGGCAAGCATTTAAAAGTAATCAAAGTTTTTCAGGATGATACATTCCTTGCCATACCTTTATAACTTTAAACTTTACTGCTGTTTTTGTTTTTTTTATAATGTATAATAATTTGTTTAGTTATTAAAAGTATGTCATTCCCGCGAAAGCGGGAATCCATTATTAAGAATTTTAGGGGAGCTATGTTCAATAAATCCGGAAAAACGGTCACTATATTTGTTGTCTTGATCATCATCTTGCTGCTGTCATCGACCAGCATTGGGTTTTATTTATACCATCTCGAACAGCGTTTGCATAAGAGCGTCCAAGTGGAGCTCGATACCAGCCGCGCGGAAGCGACAAAATTACAAGCCCAATTAAAGGACGTGCAAGGACAATTGGCCTTGGTCGAGGATAAGAACAAAGAAGCAGACCAGAAGATCAACAGCCTGCTTGATGAGCAGGACCTGAATGAAGGCCTGCGCACCGCCTTGAAGAAAGAAAATGCCGACCTAAAGTTACAGATGGCCGAGCTCGACCAATCCAAACGAAAATTGCATACTGACCTTGATGATGCCCAAGCAAAGCTCGAGCAATACCAGCAATTATTGAAATCCTCGGAAGTTAAAAGCAAAGAATTAGAGACCCGTCTGGCAACACTGGCAGAATCAAATAAAACCCTTGAAGCCAAGATCAATGACCTCAATACAACGCTCGCCTCCAAAAAGGAAGCGACTCCTCCCCAGGTGGTAACCTTGGCCACAGGTAGCAATAAGGTAGAACTGGATAAGATCGTAGTCAATTCCCACGATGGCACCCAGGGGCATGTCTTGTCCGTCGATACAGACGCTGATTTTGTGATCTTCAGCCTTGGTTTAAAGCAGGGGATCAAGCCTGATAATTTGCTTTCCGTGTTCAGGGGGAGTGAATATTTAGGGGACATTAAAGCCACCCGTGTCCAGGATGAGATCTCCGCCGCAGATATTGTCCCACCGTTGACCAGCAAAGATATTCAAAAAAATGACACCGTTGCACTCAAACCATAGCTTAAAAATTCTACCAGTCCTGCGGCTTAAAGGCACCTTCCGGCTTCCGGCATCTAAATCCTATTCCATCCGTGCCTCTATCATCGCATCCCTGGGGGGGGGGTCTCAGATCAAAGGTCTTTCGATTTGCGAAGACGCCATTGTCGCTTCGAAAATCGTTAAACAATTATATTCCCTCCCCCTTGCGGGGAGGGTTAGGGAGGGGGGGAATTGGGAATTATTCTCAGTCGGTGAATCAGGAACAACCTTGAGGTTCTTGCTTCCGCTATTGTCCGTGCATACGAAAAATGCCAAGGTTATCGGGACTGGTACTTTAAAGGGACGGCCTAATGCCCATTTATGCGAAACATTAAGAAGACAGGGTATGGATATCCAAGGATCAGGAAAAAATGAATCGGTGCCTATTGTATTCAACGGAGGGAAGCTTGCCGGCGGCCGAGTGACGGTGGATGGCAGTTTAAGTTCCCAATTTATTTCCGCGCTGTTGATCGCCCTGCCATCCCTTAAAACCGATTCCCATCTTTTATTGACGGGAAAGCAACTGGTTTCCCAGGACTACATTCAAATGACCATTGAAATTCTAGCCAAGGCAGGAATTGTGATCAAGCGCCGGTCATCGAGAGAGTATGACATTAAAGGCGGACAGAAATTCAAAGGGTTAAAAAATTTTGATGTTCCTTCAGATTATGGATTGGCCGCTTTTGCCCTGGGCGCTTGCGCTCTTTTGCCCTCGAATGTTATTTTGAAAGGGAATTTAAATGATGCTTTGCCGCAGGCTGACGGGCATATTTTGGGATATTTGAAGCGTATGGGAGTACATTTTGTAAAGTCTGCAAGTTCTATAAAGATCAAAGGTCCTTTTAATTTAAAAGGCGGGGTTTTTAATTTAAAAGACTGCCCTGACCTAGTCCCTATCATGGCTGTTTTAGCCCTTTTTGCCAAGGGGAAAACTAAACTTGTCGGCATCCAACACGCCCGGGCCAAAGAATCTGACCGTATCAGTGACTTAAGAAAAGAACTGCTTAAAGTCGGCGCCAATGTCTCTGAAACCAGCGATGCCTTAACTATAGATCCTCGAGCAACTTATAAGAAAGACCAATTACTCGATTCTCACCATGATCATCGTCTAGCCATGGCATTTACTGTGCTTGGTACCAAGATCGGATGCCGGGTCAACGGCATTGAATCCTGCCGCAAATCCTACCCCGCCTTTGTGAAAGATATGAAGTCATTGGGCGCCCTATAATTACGACCATTATAAATCGGTTGACAGTCTTGGGCCTTTTCGATAAGATGTTGCGATGATCAATCAAATACGGAAGTTTTTTAAGGGTGTATACGATCAAATCCTTGGTCTTTTTTCTAAAGATATAGGTATTGACTTGGGAACAGCAACGACCCTCGTGTATGTTAAGGGTGAAGGGGTAGTGCTGTGTGAGCCTTCCGTTGTTGCCATTGAAAAAGAAACCAACCGTGTGTTGGCTGTCGGCGAAGAAGCCAAACGCATGTTAGGGCGTACGCCAGGGAGCATTGTGGCCATCCGTCCCATGAAAGATGGCGTTATCTCGGACTTTGAAGTGACCGAGGCCATGCTTAAATACTTTATAAAGAAGGTCCAGCCTAATCGTTTTTCATTCCGCCCAACCATTGTTATCGCGATCCCTTCTGGAATTACCCAAGTTGAAAAACGCGCGGTCATCGATTCTGCCGAGCACGCCGGGGCGCGCAATGTCATTTTAATTGAAGAGCCCAAGGCCGCGGCTATTGGGGTTGGTCTTCCGGTGCATGAACCGGCCGGCAACATGATCATTGATATCGGCGGCGGTACCACCGAATTCGCGGTCATTTCCTTAGGCGGATTAGTGTATGCCAAATCTATCCGTATTGCCGGTGATGAAATGGACATGGCGATCATTGAATATTTACGCAAGACTTATAATTTGATGATAGGTGAGCGCACAGCGGAAGAGATCAAGATCCGTCTGGGTTCTGCCTATCCTTTAGAAGAAGAATTGAACATGGATGTTCGCGGGCGCGATTTGATCGCCGGTTTGCCTAAGACGATCAATGTAACATCAGTCGAGATCCGCGAGGCCCTGCAGGACCCGGTCCAGGCCATTGTGGATGCGTCGAAATCGACGCTGGAGCATACGCCTCCGGAATTGGCCGCCGATCTTATTGATCGCGGTATTGTCATGGCAGGCGGCGGATCATTGCTCAGAGGTTTGGATAAGCGCATTGCTGAAGAAACAGGTTTGCCTGTGCATGTGGCCGATGATCCCTTGACCGCGGTGGTCAATGGGACAGGTGCGACTTTAAATATGTCTCCCGTGATGCGCCGGCGCTTTACAGCCCAGGCTAAATTAGATTTTTAATTCGCATTATAAAATTCCATTGGTCTATCCGTGTGGCGCAAATCCTTCAAAAAAACTGCTTATGCCAGCATCCTTGTTGTTCCTTTTCTGATCCTTTTTTGTCATCCGAAGAATTATAGAGCAGCGGGGATCCTGGACGCTGTTGTCAGGCCGGTGGGTCTTTTACAGGCACCGGCCTTTGAATTAAAAAAGCTGTTCTTTTATCGGGAGACGTATGATGAATACGTCCGTTACAGAAGGCAGAACGATATATTGAAAGCCCGTTTGATCGCGATCCGGGAGAATGCCCTGGACCAGGACCGTTTTGAAAAGATCCAGGGATTTCGTGATCAGCGGAATTATGCGTCTTTAACAGCCAATGTCATCGGCCGTGACCCGTCAAACTGGAACGCCTCTCTGGTCATTAATAAGGGCCATGATGAAGGCATCAATGTGGGCCAGCCGGTGGTGAGCCTGCTTGGCGTTGTAGGCAGGGTCTTTGAAGTGGGCAAGAACACCAGCAAGGTGATCCTGCTTTCCGATCCCACATTTTCCGTTGCTGCGGTAGACCAGCGTTCAAGGGAAAACGGGCTTTTGACCGGGTCATTACAAGGCGTGTTGCGCCTGCAGTATTTAACAGAAAACGCGGATGTAAAGGTGGGGGATACGCTCGTGACCTCAAGGTTGAGCACCGCCTTTCCCGAAGGGATATTGATCGGCCAGATCACCGACGTAGAAGCGTCAGTCAACAACCATACCGTCGAATGCCTAGTCGATCCCGCGGTGGACTTGTCAGAATTAGAAGAAGTGATTGTCATAAAGAAGTAATTTCCCCCTCTTTTTTATAAAGAGGGGTTAGGGGAGTTTTGGGGGAGTTTAAAAAAGAAAATGAATTATATTTCCCCTCTTTAGTATAAAGAGGGGGTTAGGGGGAGTTTAAATAATAGCTATCTTGGCTGACACCGATATATATCGTTCTTTGAGTGAATAGGTTAATCCGGTATTGCTCCCGAAACGGGATATTTTTGCCGTCTGCTTCGGTTTACGACAATTTTTTTCTAAAGATTCTCTTCA
>CAZASA010000137.1:0-4649 GCA_964487685.1 uncultured Planctomycetales bacterium | reverse complement strand
GTTTTCTTTAGTGGACGGTAATCCGGCCACATTAAGGGGCCTGAATATCGTGGGATTAAAACGCGCTGATGTCCCTTCTTTGAACCAAAAGATATTACACCGTGCTTTTAAGATCCTTTTTAATTCCGGATTAAATCGCAGCCATGCCGTGCTTCAGGTCAAGGAGCAAATGAACGGTATGCCTGAAATACACCGGGTCATTGAGTTTATCCAGACATCTAAACGTGGCATCTCCTGATCTTACTCTCATGCCGAGCACTCTCGTTGGTCGTAAAGTCATCGGACTTATCGCGGGCAATAGGCAATTCCCATTCCTCTTTGCCAGGGCTGCGCGTGACCAGGGGTATAAGATCGTTGCGGCGGGTGTTGTAGGAGACACTTCTCCCTTTTTATTTTTCTTCGTCGATAAATTCCGGTATTTCAAAGTAGGGGAATTAAAGAGATTGTTCGGGTTTTTCCGTGACAATAATGTCCGGCAAGTCATCATGGCCGGCCAGGTAAACCAGGATAATTTATTCAACCCTCAAGTTAAATTAGATGAAGAGTTCCAGGTCCTTTCTGATGCCCTGCGTGACCGTAAAGCAGACACCATTTTTGCCGCCGTGGCAGACCGTCTCAATAAAGAAGGCGTCCAATTGCTTGATTCTACTTTTTTGTTAAAGAAATATTTAGCGCCCCGGGGAACATTGACCAAGCGCGGACCCTCCTTAAGTGAATTAAAAGACATTGAATTTGGCCTGACTATTGCCAAGCTGGTAGGAGGGATCGATATCGGCCAGACCGTGGTGGTCAAAGAAAAAGCTATTGTGGCCATTGAAGCCATGGAAGGCACGGACCGTGCTATTATCCGCGGGGGAAAAATTGCCCGGGCAGGGGCCGTGGTGGTCAAAACATCCAAACCGGTACAAGATAATCGTTTTGATGTGCCGGTCATCGGTCCACGGACAATTCAAGCCATGGCCTCAGTTAAGGCCGCTTGCCTGGCTATTGAAGCAGACAGGACCTTGATCATTGACCGTGAAAAAACCGTAAAATTGGCTAATCAAGCCGGCATATGTTTGCTGGCCGCGACCTAAGGGAGTCCTCGGTATGAGAGGGCTTAATAATTTGCCCCGCCTGGCCAGTTGGCCAAGCGGCGGGGTTCAGTAAGGAGAGAGATATATGCTTCATGTGAATCGCAGGGTTAAAGAGATGCTTGGATCAACAACACTGGCCATTACGGCGCGCGCCAAGGAATTGCAAGCCGAGGGGCATGATGTGGTCAATTTTGCCGCGGGTGAGCCTGATTTTGATACGCCTGATTTTATCAAAAAAGCAGGGATCCACGCCATTGAAAAGGGAATGACCAAATATACGCCTTCTATCGGGACACAGGATTTGCGTGAGGCCATTGCTGCTAAATTTCAAAAGGACAATAATCTGGTCTACAAGGCCAATCAGATCGTTGTTTCCTGCGGAGCCAAGCATTCTTTGTTCAATATTATCCAGGTCCTGGTTGATGATGGGGATGAAGTGATCTTTCAATCGCCCTATTGGGTAAGTTATCCTGAGATGGTCAAGGCCGCGGGCGGGGTGTCTGTGATCATACCCACCAATGCCACTAGCGGATATAAGATCACCGCAGACTTGTTAAAGAAGCATATTACGCCTAAAACCAGGGTCTTGATCATCAATTCGCCTTCCAATCCAACAGGCGTCATGTATCATAAGGAAGAATTGGCCAAAATTGCCGAGATCTGCGTGGCCCACAAGATTTATGTGATTAGTGATGAAATTTACGAAAAGTTGATCTATGATAATAATGTTTTTACGTCGATAGCGTCGCTCGGCAAAGAGATCTTTGACTTGACCATTACGGTCAATGGGGTGTCCAAGGCCTACGCTATGACCGGTTGGCGTATCGGTTATGCGGCAGGGAACCTTTCGATCATGGAATATATTAAAAAATTCCAGGACCATTCGACCTCCAATCCAACATCCATCAGCCAAGTCGCGGCCCTGGAAGCCCTGAAAGCTTCCCCGGAGTCGATCGATCAAATGTGCCAGATCTTTAAAAAGCGGCGTGACCTGATGCTGCAATGCCTGGACAAGGTCAGTCTGTTGTCTTATATCCGGCCTGAAGGCGCTTTTTATGTTTTTTGTGATTTTTCTAAAGTAGGCGATGCGACAAAGATCGCCAAACAGATCCTGGATGAAGTCAAGGTGGCGGGAATACCAGGGGACGGGTTTGGCGCTCCTAATTTTATCAGGTTTAGCTTTGCCACTTCGGAGGCACGTATCGAGGAAGGTATCAGTCGCGTGGCCAAGTGGATATCTAATCAGGACCTCAAGCTAAAGGGGTAACAATCAGATGGCAAACCACCCAACTTTAAGGGATCTTCTTCAATTAACCATTCAGGAAGGGGCATCTGACCTTCATTTGACTGAAATGAGCCCGGCGATCCTCAGGATCGACGGTCGTTTAATGCCGCTCAAAGATGAGCCTTTCACCCGTGACCAGCTTCGGGAAATGATCTATAGTGTCCTTACTCCCGGCCAGAAAGAAAAATTTGAAGCAGACAAGGAGTTGGATTTTTCCCTGGCACTGACAGGGATGGACCGTTTCCGCGTCAACGTGCATATCCAGCGCGGTTCTGTTGAGGCGGCTTTCCGTCGCATCTCTTTATATATCCCTTCCATCGAAGAATTACAATTGCCGCCGGTTATCGCGGAACTGGCCCGCAAGCAAAACGGACTGGTCTTGATCACCGGACCGACCGGGACAGGTAAGACCACGACCCTGGCCGCGATGATAGACCTTATCAATACCGAACGTTCATGCCTGATCATGTGCATTGAAGACCCTATTGAATATCTTTTTACCAATAAAAAATCAGTGATCAAGCAGCGTGAAGTTTTTCGCGATACCAATTCGTTTGCCGAAGCCCTTAAGCGTTGTTTGCGCCAGGACCCGGATGTGATCGTGGTCGGAGAAATGCGTGACTTGGAGACAATTTCAACAGCTTTGACAGCGGCGGAAACAGGGCATTTGGTATTGGCCACGGTGCATACCCCTGATGCCCCGCAGACTATTGAGCGTATCACCGATGTTTTTCCGCCTTATCAGCAGCAGCAAGTGGTGCTTCAGCTTTCAACGGCCTTACAGGGAGTTGTTTCCCAAAAATTGGCCCCCAGGGCTTCAGGCAAAGGCCGGATCCTGGTTTCAGAGATCATGGTGGCCACGGCCGGTGTCCGTAATATGATCCGTGATAAGGCTGTCGAACAATTGCGTTCCGCCATTCAGACCGGCGGACAATACGGGATGCATACTTTTGATAAGTCATTAAAAGAGCTTTACGAAAAGAACATCATCACTTATCATACCGCATTGAATATGGCGACAGATATCAATGAGTTTAAAAGTTTGATCGCTTCCAAAAAGAATTAATAATAAAAATAAGGCAGGACAGCAATGAGCCATCAAGTGACATTATTGCCAGGTGACGGTATCGGACCGGAAGTGACCAACGCCATGAAGATGTGCGTTGAGGCCACTGGTGTCAAGATCAATTGGGAAGTTCATGAGGTCGGGGAGAAATCGATTGCGAAGCATGGGGTTCCCTTGACCGATGAAGTGCTGGAATCTATCCGCCGCAATAAGACCGCTATCAAAGGCCCTATCACCACACCTGTCGGCAAAGGTTTTCGTTCGGTCAATGTACAATTACGCCAATCGTTGGACCTGTTTGCCTGTGTCCGCCCATGCCTTTATTATGAAGGCACCAAGACCCCTATTAAAAAAGTTGACCTGATGATCTTCCGTGAAAATACGGAAGACTTGTATGCCGGTATAGAGTTTGACTTGGGCACCCCTGAAGTGGACCGCCTGCGCAATTTGATCAATGAGATGTCGATCAGAAAAATAAAACCGGATTCAGCCATATCGATCAAACCGATCTCAGTGAGCGGGTCCAAACGCATTGTCAAATTCGCCTTTGAATGGGCGGTCAAGTTTGGACGCAAGAAAATGACCGCGGTGCATAAGGCCAATATCATGAAATTTACCGACGGGCTTTTTTTGAAATGTGCCAAGGAAGTGGCCCGTGAGTATGAGGGCCGTATCGAATTCAATGACAATATCGTGGACAATATGTGCATGCAGTTGATCCAGTATACATTTTTGTACGATTGTTTGGTGCTGCCTAATTTGTACGGTGATATTGTTTCAGATCTTTGCGCCGGTTTGGTTGGCGGTTTGGGTGTGGCACCCGGGGCTAATTATGGCGATGAGATCGCTTTGTTTGAGCCGGTGCATGGTTCTGCTCCCAAATATGCCGGTCAAAATAAGGTCAACCCAACGGCGACCATCCTTTCAGCGGTGTGGATGCTGCGTCATCTCAAAGAAGAGTCAGCGGCGGACCGGTTGGACAAAGCTGTTCGGACCATTTTAAAGGAAGGTAAAACTGTTACCTATGACCTAAAGAGCGATCGCAATGATCCCAGTGCCGTGGGGACCATTCAAATGGCCGAAGCGATCTGTAAGAAATTATAATTTTGAATTCTAATATTTGAAAGATGGGAAGCCGCTGGGAATGAATCCCAGCGGCTTTTTCACTTGGTGCGCCCGGCAGGGCGCACTTACTTGAAGGTGCAAGTCCTTTACAGGCCTG
>CAZASA010000136.1:0-4666 GCA_964487685.1 uncultured Planctomycetales bacterium | reverse complement strand
CTTCCTGGTTATCCGTAAAAAAGCCGGTATCCAACGTACCGATGGTGCCGACTATCAACCCCGCATCCATGATCTACGACATACTTTTGCAGTCCATCGCCTAACGGAATGGTACAAAAAAGGTGCTGATGTCCAAAGATTACTTCCTGTGTTGTCCGTTTATATGGGACACGCTTGCTTAGAATCTACTTCAACCTATCTCACTATGACGCCCACGCTCATTGAAGAAGCAGGGCATCTTTTTGAACAATATGCTTTTAAGGAGGCATCCCATGACTAACCACACACTGCTTGGCCCCTGGATTAAACGTTTTTTGCAGGAATATCTCATCACCGTGAAGAATCTTTCATCCCACACACAACACAGTTACCGGGACACCCTCTGTCTACTGCTTCCATTTATAGCTCGTCAAGCCAAAATGGCGATTGATCAACTCAAAGTTGAAGATGTTTCAGCTGAACGTCTAAAAGCATTCCTTTTAGACCTTGAACAAACACGGCACTGTAGTATAAGCACCCGTAATCAGCGATTAGCCGCCATTTGCTCTTTGGCCAAATTCATCGGTCTTTATAGCCCTGAACACGTCCAATGGTGTGGAGAAATTCGTGCGATTCCTTCTAAAAAAGGGCCTCATTCAATGATTACTTATCTCGAAAAAGAAGAAATAAATGCCTTACTGAAGGCTTCAGAGGGCATCTTGCCCCAACAACGCCGCGATCATGCGCTTCTTATTTTTCTTTACAACACGGGAGCGAGGGCGAGTGAGGCAGTTCAACTCACTATTGCTAATCTTGATTTAGCCATTGTGCCAAAACGGGATCATTCCTCAGTTGTACTTCGAGGCAAGGGAAACAAAACCCGTCGCTGTCCTTTATGGCCCCAAACCGTTAATGAAATTAATTTAATTATAAAAGACCGTGCGTCTACAGAACACGTTTTTCTTAATCGTCGTGGACAACCAATCACACGCTTTGGTATTTACGCATTAGTCAAACGTTATGTTCAAAAAGTATCTCAACAAATGCCTTCTTTGACAAAAAAACACATTAGCCCCCATGTGCTACGTCACACGACCGCAACAATTATGTTGCGATCAGGCGTGGACATTAATACCATACGTGCCTTGCTTGGACACGTCTCAATTAATACAACCAATATTTATGCTGAAACTGATTTTGAAATGAAAGCAAAAGCCTTGGCTCTTTGTGAGATTGAGACTAAAGCAGTAAAACACTGGAAGGATGGTGGGGGTCTGATGGGGTACTTAAAAACATTGTGATGCGATTAATTATGTGGCCTTCAATTATAGCTGCCCCTTGAAATGATTAGGGTTACAAGGGGAACGCCACATAATCGGCAACACAACATAATTCTTAAGATCTACAACAGGTTTAAAAAAAGCATAAAAAGCAATGTTCTTATATTCCATTTTTATCCTATACCAGTTCCCACACGCTTTTTGTCGTCGCTTTGGCTTTCTTTAATATTCCTTTGGCCCTTAATTGGGTGGCCGCCCAATAAATATCTTCATGCCAGGTGAAATGCAGATTTCCGCTGTTAATCAACTCGTTTTGATGATGCTCCCATATATGTTCGCGTATCTTGCTTATCTTAGCTGAACCTTTGAGCTCACCAAGAGCTTCCGTGATCCAGTCACAAAGATCTACCCTGGTTTTCATATTTTATTCCTTAGGCCTTATCAGCGGCCGTATTTTACTGTCAGTGAAGCTTTGGCCAGTGAATTTTGATTTAAATAATAACCGACCAAGGCCCCTGACGCATCATCCTTAAGATCGATCTTATCTATTTTTAATGCGTAAACTGTCAGGATATAGCGATGCGGTTTGTCCCCTTGGGGCGGACAAGCGCCACCGTATCCGGGTTTGCCAAAATCAGTGCGGCCCTGGACGGCGCCTGCCGGTAATTTTGACGGATCAGAACCCGCCCCTTCACTTAATTCGCTGACATCAGCCGGGATATTAAACAGCGTCCAATGCCACCAGCCGCTTCCTGTCGGTGCATCAGGATCATAAACAGTGACGGCAAAGCTTTTTGTCCCCTCTGGCGCATTAGTCCAGCTTAACTGCGGAGATACATTGCCACCTGTACAGCCAAAGCCATTGTAAACTGAACTGTCCTTCATCATCTGGCCATCTTGCCAGGATGTGCTCTGGACAGTGAAATCGGCAGCAAAACAAGGTGTAGCTGCTAAGAAAATCAATAATGGTAAAAGTTTCATTACTCGTCCTCCTTCTTTGTGAATTGAATTATTAAAAAGTCAATGTGTCCCGGTTTTTACCTATTTTAGAATAAACGGATGATGAATAAAATAAAAATCGGGATCGCTAATAAAAATGGGAAATAACGTTTCATTGGCGAATTGTTCTTGAGTTTATCCACAAGGTCCGCATTAACTTCGTCCCCGAAATCCTCTACTTTTTGGATGTCCTTCCTGGAGTTATCATATTCATTCTTATCATAATAAACCTGGGCACGGGATTGATACGCTTCTGAATAATATGGATCGATATCGATGGCCTTGCTGTAGTCGGATATAGCACTGTCCAGATCGCCTTTTTTGTTATAGGCAAGACCGCGGTCACGATAGGCTTCGGCATAATCAGGATCAATGATAATGGCTTGATTAAAATCAGAAATAGCATTATCAATCTCTCCTCTTTCACTATATATATTCCCGCGGTCATGGTAGGCATCGGCAAAATCACCGAAGAGCTCTATGGCCTTGCTAAAATCACTAATGGCCATATCAAGCTGGCCCTTATTGCCATAGGTGATCCCGCGCTCGCGATAGGCCTCGGCATAGTCAGCATTTAAGGTAATGGCTTTATTAAAATAAAGGAAAGCTTGGTCATAATTTTCCTTATGAGAATAAATATTGCCAAAATTGATATATATCGCCGGTGTAACGGCATAATCAGGACTTATATAGACATTTAAATATAGTGAAGCGAGCACTTCGGGCAAGGTGTCTGAAGGCAACTCACTCATCAATTGCCCATTGAGCTCGGTCAATCTTGCCGGAGAAACACGGTATTGGTCTTTGAGCTTCCGGGTACTGCTGGCCAAATTATAATAATATTGGTCCATGTCCACGATGGCAAAATATTGGTTGGAAAAGTCCGCCAATAAGACATGGCCGTCATCGATGGGGATACAGTTAAAGACATGGGCCGGACTGAAACCTACCTTGACATTAATATCCAGTAATTCCAGGATGATCGAACCTAATTGGGAAATAGCTGTACAGGCGACCAGTGCTTTTTTGGAATCTACCTTTTGGAAAAAACTGATCGGGCTTGAGAATATAACCTGAGAGAGATCATCACTTGCCAGGCTTGTCGTCAGTAATTTTACCAACGGATAAGGAGTGTTGCGGTCGATACACCCTTCCTTTTCCAGCAATCCCCCCAGTTTTGAGATAAATGCCTTGAGTTTGACAGGATCGGATTTTACTTGAGACGCTTCCTGTTTTAAATGGGCGAAATCTAATTTGGTTAAAAGTTCCGTAAGACCTTTATCGATCGCAGGCCAAGTGCTTTGAGGATATCCTAAATGCTGCAAAATTTGATGGATTTGGTCGATATTGGGCAGAGCTTCTTGCGTGTCAATTGCAAAGGCAAGATGAGGCATTAGAAGTGTTATTAATAGAAGTGATCTAATGATGAATGACATTAAATGCTAATAATTACTTTCTTAATTCAATTCTTCCGCTCGAAGGACCTTGATCTGGCCCTGTCCGCTCTTGGACATGAGCTGCTTGAATTCTTTGGTGTATTTCCGGGCAATTTCTTTGTCCTTGATGATCAACAAATTCTCAAAGTTCTTTTTTTCGGCGGTCACGGTCCAGTTATACGAACCGGTCATCACGACCATATCATCGATGACCGCAAATTTGTCATGCAAAAGTCCCGGGCCCATATGAAACTTGATATTAATCCCTTTACTGACTAAATATTTGCATCTTGAATAGGGGTCCTTGATCTCGGCGATATTTAAGGTGATCCTGATCTTCACATGCCGCGCTTTGGCCTCAACCAAAGCATGGGCGATCTCTCTGGAAGTAAACGAGAACATCGCAACATCGATCGTCCGGCGGGCTTTATTGATCTCGGCAATGACCGACTCTTCACAGCCGCCATTAGGAGAAAAATAAACCTTAGTATCAGCAAAAACCAACGAGGGTAAACTGATCAGGTAAAAAAAGATCAATGCTCTTAAGATGTTTTTCATTGATTGGACGTCCCGGTATCTGCTATAAGCTTTTTGATGCATTTTAAGGATTCTTCGTCTATTTTGGTGAAATACACGGCAAAACCTTCGCCTGGGACTATGCGGGAGATCCGGGCTGTTCCCTGGATCTGGACATTAGCGTCCTTGGTTGAGGATTGAATGGCGATACCTATCTCATCATTGACCTCAAGGTAGATATTGTTCTTGATGGTGATAAACGCGCTATTTAATGAAAGGTCTTTGAGATGGCCGTTGACCGTCAATTGTGAACCGACACTGATCGCGGCGGGAAGCTCCAGATTAACGCGCGGTAGACCGCGTTGTTCATACCCTCCTGTTGGATTAGCCATAACAATACCCCCTGATTTAGTAACGGACAGAAATCAAACAAAGACCATGGCTCGGCGCTGTCCT
>CAZASA010000135.1:0-4831 GCA_964487685.1 uncultured Planctomycetales bacterium | reverse complement strand
CAATTGCAATTATTCACTTAATAACCGGACACTACTGGGAGTTGACCCCTATTAATAGACCCCTATTATTTATTAACCCGTTGACTTTATGTCGGTCCGTTCCTGCGGGCGGACACAAGGTCCGCCCCTACGTTTTGTAATAAAAAGGTGAACTATAACTTTTTTAATTCATTTTGGTCAAGATGGAATGAATGGGCGTCGTCGGGGAATTGGCCGGATATGACTTCCTTTTTGTATTGTTTGACCGCTTCAAGGATCTGGGGCCCCAGGTCGGCAAATTTCTTGCTGAATTTAGGCTGAAAACGGTTACGCAGGCCTAAAAGGTCATGGATCACTAAAACCTGACCGTCACAATAAGGGCCGGCACCGATGCCGATCGTGGGTATCTTTAATTGCGCTGTTATGACTTTAGCTACTTCCAGCGGTATGCACTCAAGGACAATGCTAAAACAGCCTGCCTCCTGCAATTGCCTGGCATGATCAATGATCGCCTGCGCACTTATTGCATCCTTGCCCTGCACCTTCATGCCGCCTAATTTTTGGGCTGTTTGCGGGGTCAGGCCTACATGGCCCATGACCGGGATACCGGCCTGGACAATGTTGGAAGCGACCTGAATGCAATCTTCAAACCATTCTAACTTGACCGCGTGGCAGCCTACCTGGATGAACTGCCGGGCGTTGTCCACCGCGACTGAAGAATTCAATTGATACGAATCAAAGGGCATATCACCGACGATCATGGCATTCTTGACCGCCCGCACCACGGCCTTGGTGTGATGCAGCATTTCCTTCATTCCGACCTCGGTCGTTGATTCCAGGCCCAGCACCACATTGGCCAGGGAATCTCCGACTAAAATAATATCAATCCCGGCCTCGTCCAAATAGGAAGCAATGGGATGATCATAGGCCGTTAGCATGGTGATGGGCTCATGCCTGGATTTTTGGGCGATTATTTGTTCAATGGTTTTCATATTATTGATGTGTTATGGATTCCCGCTTTCGCGGGAATGACATTTTTAGTAAAAGGAATGACATACATTTTTAGTAAAAGGAATGACATACATTTAAGAAGTTTGGTTTAAATGTTGGTAAATTTTTTGGGCGGCGGCTTTGCCGCCGGCTATGGCTTGGACGACCGACCCGCCGGCTGTCATGATACTGCCAGCGCCAAAGACCTTATCCACACTGGTCATGCCGGTTTGCTCATTGGCCCATAAGGAGCCGTCCTCATCCCATTTTAACTGAGGTAATATTTGTTTTAAGAAATTATTCGGCCTTTGTCCATTGGCAATGATCACGGTCTGGGTCTCTAAAATTACAGGTTCTTCGTTCGATGCCTCAAGCGTCAATCCATCCTTCCCATCAACAATCTCCAATTTAAGGCATTTAACACCCTGGACAAATCCTTGTTCATCACCCACGATTTCAAGAGGACGCATAGAATGCACCTCGATACCTTCATCCCTTGTTTCCTTTAAGATATCTTCACTGACCCCTGCCTGCTCTTCAAATCCATCAAAGATCATCTGAACCTCGCTGCCCAAACGAAGGCTTAAGCGCGCCGCATCAAAAGCCGCCTCTCCACGGCCGATGACCACTGTTTGAGGAGTTGCTATTCCCTGTTTGACGGCTTGATAAACAGCCTCTGCCTTATCTGCCGCATGCAATCGATACAGGAACTCTTTATCATAATAAACACCGGCGAGATTGATGCCGGGAAGGTCGCTGAACAAGGGTAAGCTCGCCCCAATGGCCAAAAGTACGGCGGAATACCCGCGCATAAAAAGCTCGTCGATCATCATGGTACGGCCAAAGACCACATCCGTCTTAACTTCCACCCCTAAGGACTTGAGCAATAAAAACTGATCATCCAACACTTTCTGGGGAAGACGGAATTCCGGAATAGCATAACGCAAAAGGCCGCCGGGTTCATGCGCGGCTTCAAAAATTGTTACACCTAAATTTAATTTAGCCAGATAATAGGCCGCACTCATGCCTGAGGGGCCTGAACCGATGATGGCGACTTTCTTACCCCGAGGGGCTGCAGCTGCTTTTTCTATTTTGAATGCCCCGTTATCCGCGGCAAATCTTTCCAGGGTGCGGATCGTGATCGGATGGCCATCGGCATAAAAAACGCAAGCCTCTTCGCAGGGTGCCGGGCAAATACGTCCGCAGATCGACGGAAAAGGATTTTCCTTTTTGATCCTTTCCAGCGCGGCGCTATTGTCCCCTTCCCGCAACAAACGGATAAATCCGGGGATATCGATCCCTAAAGGACAGCCGGGCAGACACGTGGCCACCGCGCATTGCGGACAGCGGCGGGCCTCATCCTGGGCTATTTTTTTGTTGAACCCCAAAGAGACTTCACCAATCCCGCGAATCCGGGCCTCTTTAGGCTTGTGAGTGGGGCGTGATTTTCCCATGTGCGTGACTCCAATATATTCATCCGTTGTGCCAGATCCTGATAATCCACCATATGCCCGTCGAATTCCGGCCCCTCAACACAAGCCAGGCGCTGTTGACCATTGATCATGACCCTGCAAGAACCGCATAACCCCAAGCCATTGACCATGTGCGGATTGACAGTTACCCTTAAAGGGATGTTCTTTTCCCTGGTCAATTGGGCGGCAGTTTCCATCATTTCCACCGAGCCGATGGCATAAACCCGATCAACGGTATATCTATTCAATAATTCCCTTAAAAGCCCGGTGGCCAGGCCTTTGCGCTCGTAGCTGCCGTCATTGGTCGTGATAAAGATCTCGTCGCAAACAACCCTCATTTGGGACTCCAGCATCAATACTTTCTTGGATTTGGCCCCGATGATGCCGATGACCTTATTGCCTTTTTTCTTTAACCCGCGGCAGATCGGCAGGATCTGGGCGGCACCGACACCGGTTGCCACCCCGATGACGAGGCCATACTTGTCCAATTGCGCCGGCATCCCTAATGGGCCCACCATCTGATAAAGACTTTCGCCGATCGACAGGTCCCCTAACTTGCGCGTGGCAGGCCCCACTTCGTGGACGATAAGAGAGATCACACTGCGGCGCTCATCGCTGTCCACAATGGTCATCGGGATATTGTGCACACCCTCCGCAGGCGTTACCATCACAAATTGCCCGGGTTTGGCATGGGCCGCGATCAAGGGTGCCAAAATATCGATCCTCTTGATGTCCTGGGCGATGATCTGTTTATGGGTAATTTTGTACATATTAAAAAAACATCCACGGTGGGGGCATGGGCAAGGTCGATGCCACCCCTAATGCCTGTCCGGCCAAACCAAACATGCCGCCGATGATCTCACCCGGCAGGCTTAAAAGTTCACAGCCGCTTTGGGTTAGACAAACGATCAAAAGCAAAATAAAAAGCTTACGTTTACTCATTTAACAAGAAATTCCGTTTCCAGGACCTTATCGCCAAAGCGCACGGTGACCGCCTGGGCATCGATCGACTCCAAGCCTTTTAAGACAGGAGACACGATATTATCCATGTTATACATGGTCAATTTAGCTGTTTGGGCGCCTGAGGCATAGGTGTTTAATAAACGGGACAGGTCTTCTTTTTCAAGGATGTAATTGGCGATGTCCCCGCGGATAGACTCCTCTTCGCGGTTCAAATTGTCAATGGCCCCATCGACCGTGTTGGGGTCCTCAATGTAGGCCACGGACAATGACGTCTCTTTAAGCTGGCTTAATTTACGTTGGGCGAGGAGCATCTCCTGGCTTTTGTCAGCAATAGCTTGGTCTATCTCCTGCTTTTTATTGTCCCCATCCTGTTTAGCGGCCGCTGCCATGGAGATCTGACCGGACAAATTCTTGTCCACCCAGCCTAAAAAATCCTGGGCCCTGCGTGACAATTCGGCTGTTTTCATCAAGGTCACGGAATGGAATTTGGCGCCATTGATCAGGCTAAATTGTTCGACCACATCATCGGAAACGATGGAACGCAGTGAGTCATGATAAGCGTCAATAGACCTTTTCAAGAGCTGGCGGCTGGTGGCCATTAAGAGATAATCGTCTAAAAAACAATAACCCGGGTCCATATTGGCCGCCAGCGTCGATGAAATATAATGGATATTCACCTGGTCATAGGTTTCGTTTTGAAGTGTTGCAATAGGACTTGGATCGAACTTGACTAAAAGGCGTTCGGCGGCCGGACGGTCCTGGATCTTTACAAAAACCAACAACCGGGGCAAAGGATAGGTGCCTTGCAAATCGACATCCGTCAAATAGCCGCCGATCTCATGGCCCAGCAGGGGCAGCACATCCTTGCGGATATTGACCTTAAAATGCCTTTCAAAACGATGTTTGAACTTAATGATCCCGCCGGATAATTCCGGGAACTCGGCCAATCTCTTTTTGGCCTGATCCCAGGACTGTTCGAAATCATAACAACCGATCCAGTTATACGCAAGGGCGTTGGCCGGCACTAATTTCAAAGTTTCATTGCTCAGGGCCGGGCAGTTAAAGACCTTGCGCATCCCTGAAGGCATGTATTTTTCATCCAGTCCCACCATCATTTTATACTTGCTCACGACCCCTGGTTGATAGGACAAGCCGTACACCGGAAAGGCCGCCATTTGGTATCCTAACATGCTTAATCGGGGGTCCATTTCCTGGCGCCAAAGATCTGAGAAAAGATTGAGATTAACCAAGACCATCCCATCTCCCGACGGATAGGCATTGCGGCGCACAAAATCATAGGAAACATCATCCTTAAGAGGTAATCCTTTATGCAGATAAAGGTCTACCACCTCTTCCAAGCGTCCCGATGATTAAGGGGCCACGATCAGCAGGTCGCGTATACGCACATAGGCCACCCCTAAATGCTG
>CAZASA010000134.1:0-4832 GCA_964487685.1 uncultured Planctomycetales bacterium | reverse complement strand
CGGGAAGGCTCGATGGTCAGGCGTAGGGCCGGATAAACATCCAGCCCCATCAAGATCCCGCGGTCTAAAAGCCTGACCTTGCTTTGAGGAAGGTAATTCCCACGACCGATCACCTTGCCGTTAGACATATCTCGAAGACGATAACTCCCGTGGATAGACAGGTCCACTTCCCTTGAATCACGCACGATGGCCACCCTGACCTGCTCAGGCAAATTCATATTATTGATCGCCGCAAAAGTGGCCGCAATGCCGAATGAAGTCGAAATGATCAAGCCAAGAACAATATTTTTTCTCATTTTTTCCCGAATAAATACATGATCGCACTTAAAATGATACTTATCACGATACAGGTTGTTAATGGAAAGTAAAAGCTAAAATTCTCTTTCTTGATGAAGATATCCCCGGGCAATTTTCCAACGCCCGGTATTTTCCCTGCCACTATTATAACAATCCCGATAAAGATTAAAATAATCCCAATCGTGATAATTAGTTTACCTGTTTCTCCCATAATAATTAGATTCCCGCTTTCGCGGGAATGACATTTTTAAAGAGTCTTTAGATGCTCGAGTGCCATGGGTGCCAGTTCTCTGCCGCGTGACGTGCGTCTTAGAAATCCGGCTTTTAACAGATACGGCTCGATCACATCTTCGATCGTGTCTATTTCTTCGTTCAAGGTCGCGGCCAGGGCTTCGATCCCGACAGGCCCTCCGTTATATTGTGTTTTCATGACTGTCAATAAACGGCGGTCCAATTCATCAAGCCCCTGGGTGTCGATCCTTAAAGCGCGCATGGCTTCATCCACCACCTTTAAGTCTATATGGCTTTTATTGGAGTTGACCTGGGCGTAATCACGGCAGCGGCGCAAAAGCCGGTTGGCGATGCGGGGCGTTCCCCGGGCACGGCGGGCCATGGCCAAACAAGCGTCATGATCGATCTGAACGTTCAACTTCACTGCCGACGTAGAAACAATGTGGGCCAGTTCATTTTCGCCGTAAAATTCCAGATGATAAAAGATCCCAAAACGGTCCCGTAAAGGTGTTGTCAAAAGCCCGCTGCGGGTAGTTGCACCGATCAGGGTAAAAGGTTTTAAATTAAAATTGATCGTCTTGGCATAAGGGCCTTTGTCCACGATAAAATCGATCTTGAAATTTTCCATGGCCGGATACAAAAATTCTTCGACGGTCTTGGACAATCGGTGGATCTCATCAATGAACAACACATCCCCTTTTTCTAAATTAGTCAGGATACCGATAAAATCTCCTGCCCGGTCAATGGCCGGGCCTGAGGTGATGGTGATGCGTGATTTCATTTCATTGGCAATGATATGGGCCAGGGATGTTTTTCCAAGCCCGGGCGGGCCGGAAAAAAGTGTATGTTCTAAAGGTTCCCCGCGCTTTTGAGCCGCGGCAATGGCAACTTTCAAGCCTTTGATCAGATCAGACTGTCCTACAAAATCATCCAGACGCTCAGGCCGAAGGGATAAACTGACAACCTGGTCCTCTTCACTTTCCTGATTTAATACAAGACGTTTAATTTCATCGGCCATCAGCGTTTGCCTCTGGTTTGGCGGGAGTTTCGTTAAGTGTGTTGCGCATGATCTCAATGTCCTCAAATTGGCGGTGCTGGATAACAACGATCTCTTTAAGACGGGTCAGTTCAAGGACAGCGACAAAGGTGCAAACAACTTCAGTTTTGCATGTTGCCCGGCGAAAGAGATCCATGAGCGAAATACTGTGTTTTTCAACCAGTAGATGAAGCAATTCATGGACCTTACCATCAACAGAATATTCTTCCTGTGAGACCTGATAATCTTTCTTTTCAGGGACATGTTTTAACGCCTCTGAAAGGGCGTTGATCAGATCAAAAAGAGTCGCCTCGATCATGACCTCTTGAGAGTCCTCTTTGATCTCATTGAGCTTTTCTTCATCGACCAGACGGCCGAATAGGTTCTGACGGTATGATTCTTTTGTTTTAAGCCCTTCAGCAATGGCCTTGAATTGTTCATATTCTTTGAGCCGGTCCACTAATTCCTGACGGGGATCGACGGCTTCAGGGCCCGCCAATGGGTCCGGGGGAAGCAGCATGCGGGATTTGATCTGCATCAGGGTCGCGGCCATCACCAAAAAGTCACCCACTACATCCAGGTCCAAAAGCTTCATCATCTCAATATATTCCATATACTGGTCGGTGATAATGGCAATGGGGATATCACAGATATCAATATCATTCTTTTTGATCAGGTACAATAAAAGGTCCAAAGGTCCTTCGAATTTCTCGAGCTGGATCTTATAGTTCATCGTGACGCTCCAAATACGGATTGACGGACTTCCTGCATTGTTTTTTGGGCAATGACCCGCGCTTTCAGGGCCCCCTCTTTAAGAATATCCTTGATAGTATCCTTGTCTTTTTCCAACCTGGACCTTTTTTCCCGAATAGGGTCAAGTTCTTTATTGATCGATACACTCAAATTCTTTTTACAATCAACACAGCCTTTCAACGCCTTGGTGCACCAATGATGGACGTCACTTGTCTCCTGGGGCGCAAACGCCTGATAATAACTGTACACATTGCATTCTTCCGGATGACCGGGGTCAGTCTTGCGTGCCCGTTTAGGATCAGTGATCATGGAAACAACCTTCTGGTCGACCTGGGCCTTGTCATCGGATAAATTAATGGTATTGTTATAACTTTTGGACATCTTGCGATTATCAAGGCCCAAAAGCTTTGGGGTCTGGGTCAAAATCGCCTTACAATCACTGAACACTTCTTTTTTATAGATCGAGTTAAATCGCCGGGCGATCTCGCGGCATAATTCCAAATGCGGCAATTGGTCTTCACCGATGGGAACAGCATCTGCTTTATATAGAAGGATATCTGCCGCCTGTAACACCGGATAACCCAAAAAAGCATAGGTTTGCAGGTCGCGGGTGGTTATTTCACGTAATTGTTCTTTGTAGGTGGGATTGCGTTCAAGCCAGCCTAGCGGTGTCAAGCAGGAAAGGAACATCTGTAATTCCAGGTGTTCAGCCACATCAGACTGCCGGTAAAGGATAGACTTTTGGGGGTCAATGCCGCAGGCGATCCAGTCCATGACCATGTCTATGCCAAACTCATTTAAACATTGGCTATTTTCGTACTCACTCATCAGGGCATGCCAGTCAGCGACACTAAAAATGCACTGATAGCTGTCCTGCAAAGCGGCCCAATTCTTCAGAGCACCCAGCAAGTGGCCAAGATGCAATTTGCCCGTCGGGCGCATGGCTGAGAATATTCTTTTGCTTTGGTGGTATCCCTGGGGCGCTCTCACATTCAACCCTCTATGGCTTGGATCACAATTTGCGGGCGATCGATTCGATATCGTATGCTTCGATGATATCCCCTACGGCGATGGCATCGAAATGGGAGACTGTGATCCCGCATTCAAAACCTTCCGTGACTTCCTTGACATCATCTTTAAAACGTTTCAAGGTGCTGATATGCCCTGTATGGACAACATCCCCGTTCCTTAGAACTTCAGCCTGGATCTTATTGCGGATCTTGCCTTTTTGGATGAAACATCCGGCAACGATCCCCTTGCTGCTTAAATTAAACACATTGCGGACTTCGGCACGGCCGACAAAATGGCGTTTAAGTTTGGGAGCCAAAAGTCCTTCCAGGGCTTTTCTTAAATCTTCAACCGCGTCATAGATGATACGGTATTCACGTACATCCACGGGATTTTTATCCAACTCCTGGCGTGCCTTGGTATCAACAGCCACCTGGAAAGCAATGATGATGGCATTGGATGCATGGGCCAGCACCACATCAGAGGCGTTAACATCGCCGACAGCTGAATGGATAAAACGCAATTTGACTTCATCTGAAGGGATCTTGCCTAAAGATTCTTTGAGCGCTTCGAGCGAACCCTGCACATCCGCCTTGATCACCACCCGTAATTCCTTGATCTCGCCCTGTTGGATCTGTGAATAAAGTTCCTCAAGGGAGATCTTGGCGGTACCGGAAAGCTTCTCATTCTTTAATTTTTCCTGACGGGTTTCAGCGATCTTTTTGGCTGTCTTTTCATCTTCAACCGCATAAAAGACCTCACCGGCCGCGGCCACTTCTGAAAGACCAAGGATCTCAACCGGCATCGACGGACCAGCTTCTTTGACCGGTGTTCCATGGTCATCGAACATGGCCTTGACCTTGCCATGCAAAGGCCCGATGACGATCGCATCACCCTCACGCAGGGTGCCGTTTTGCACGATCAGCGAAGCAATGGCCCCTTTGCCCTTGCTCATATGCGCTTCAATGACTATACCTACAGCTTTTTTATCCGGATTGGCCCGTAATTCCAGGATCTCAGCTTCCAATAAAATACGCGCTAAAAGATCATCGATCCCCTGGCCTGAAATGGCGGATACACTGACAACCCCGACCTTGCCGCCCCAATCCTCAGACATCAGATCTAGTTGGGCTAATTGCTTTTTGACCCGGTCAGGATCAGCTGATTTTTTATCAATTTTATTCAAGGCAACAATAATGGGCAGATTAGCCGCACGCGCATGCGCGATCGCTTCCTCGGTTTGCGGCATAACACCATCATCCGCCGCAACCACTAATACGACGACGTCGGTAATATGCGCCCCGCGGGCACGCATGGCTGTAAAAGCCTCATGGCCGGGAGTATCCAAAAATGTGATATGCCCGTTGGAAGACTGCACATCATAAGCGCCTATATGCTGGGTGATCCCGCCATGTTCACTGTCAGCGACCTTAGCGGAACGGATACGGTCAAGCAGGGATGTCTTACCATGGTCAACATGGCCCATAAAGGTAACAACCGGAGCGCG
>CAZASA010000133.1:0-4974 GCA_964487685.1 uncultured Planctomycetales bacterium | reverse complement strand
CGTATTTTCCACAGCTGGGGAGTGGCTATTATTTTAATTAGTATTATGATTTATGGGATCACCTATCCTTTAACCATGCAAAGCATGATGTCCATGAGGAAAATGCAGGAAGTCCAGCCCAAGATCGCAGCGCTAAGGGACAGATTCAAGAATGACCCTCAAAAACTGAACACGGAAATGATGGAGATTTACCGTCGAGAAAAGATAAACCCATTTGGCGGATGCCTGCCATTTTTAATCCAGATGCCTTTTTTTATGGCGCTATATCAAATTTTATGGAGGGCCCAGTATTTTCAAGGACAGGGATTCCTTTGGATCAAAGATCTGGCTCAACCGGATCGCTTGATAATATTTCCTTTTTATTTGCCTTTCTTTGGCAATGAGCTTAATATATTACCTATGATGACCGGATGCATTATGTTTTTACAGCAGAAGATATCCAGCAAAAACATGATCGTTACAGACGAACAGCAAGCCATGCAGCAGAAGATGATGATGTATATTTTGCCTGTAATGATGACGTTTATGTTCTATAAATTTGCCAGTTCTTGGGCAATCTATTTTCTGATTTTCTACGTTCTTTCCACTTTAACTCAATGGAAAATAGCTAAATTATCAGCCAATAAAACACCAAAGCTATAATTTTTATATGGTTATCAAATCAGAAGCCAGTGAATTTGAAGGAAATAACGTAGACGATGCTATAAACAAAGCGGTATTAGCCTTAGGTGTTCCTAAAAATAAGCTAGATATTAAAATTGTTTGCGAAGAAAAACTTGGTCTTTTTGGCATGCAGGGGGCTAAAGCGGCCAAAATCAAGGTCACGATCAAATAATTTCAGTTTCACGTGGAACTGGTTTTTATATGGCTAAAACTATTGCTATATGTAATCAAAAGGGCGGGACAGGGAAAACCACGACAACCATTAATTTGGCCTCAGCGTTGGCTGTTTTAGGCAAAAAAATCCTTATTGTTGACATGGATCCCCAGGGCAATGCCAGCAGCGGGGTAGGGGTTAATAAGAACGAAATTAAAGAATCCTTGTATGAAGTCCTCATTCACCGCATTTCAGTCAACCAAGGTCTGATCAAGACAAATTTCGATAATCTCGATATTATTCCCTGCAATATCAATTTAACAGGCGCAGAAATTGAACTCGTTGGTGTTTTGTCCAGGGAAACACGACTTAAAAAGGCTCTAGAACCTGTTAAGGACAATTATGATTTTGTATTTATTGATTCTCCGCCATCATTAGGCCTGCTAACGCTCAACGCCTTAGTCGCTGCAGACTCTATTCTAGTCCCGATCCAATGTGAATTTTATGCTTTGGAAGGGGTATCGCAACTATTAAATACAATTACCTTGGTTAAGGACGGTCTTAATCCGGATCTTCATATTGAAGGCGTATTAATGACCATGGCTGATTTTAGAACCAATTTGACCAATGAAGTTATCAGTGAAATTAAGAATTATTTTAAGGATAAAGTATATAAATCTATTATTCCCAGGAACATACGTCTCAGTGAAGCGCCAAGCTTTGGAAAGCCAATTAATTTTTATGACAAGGGTTCTTTAGGATCTTTAAAGTATAAAGAATTGGCTGAAGAATTTTTATTAATAAATAAAGGACGTGCGGTAGGTGCGGAGGAATTTCAGAATGGAAAATAAAGCATTAGGAAAAGGTCTTTCAGCTCTAATATCAAAAAAACCTTCTGAAAGCGGTTTAAACAAGGAAATGTCCAGTCTGGAAATTAATTCTTCTGGAAATATAGCGTATGTTAAAACAATTTCCATTCTGAACAATAGATTTCAGCCACGACAAAATTTTGATGATGCCAAGCTGGAAGACCTAAAAGCGTCTATTAAAGAAAAAGGCGTGCTTCAGCCTATTTTGGTGCGTAAATATGAAGATGGCTATGAAGTGGTGGCAGGGGAGAGACGCTTAAAAGCGGCCAAAGCCATTGGTCTTCAAGAAGTTCCGGTAATTATCAAGAATGTGACTGACCGTGAAGCCCTGGTTTTGGCTTTAGTGGAAAATATCCAGCGCGAAGAATTAAATGCTATTGAAGAGGCCCAGGGCTTTAAACGCCTGATCGAGGAATTTCAATTCACCCAGGAATCTGTCGGGGAGGCTGTCGGTAAAGACCGTACCACGATCACCAATTTATTGCGCCTCTTGCGCCTGCCGGATGAGATCCAGCAACAGGTGGCTGATGCCAAGCTATCCATGGGGCATGCCCGCGCGTTATTAAGTCTTGAGGATGCCGCTGTTCAAAAGAAAATGGCCAAGGTCATTATTGATAAAGGCTTATCCGTGCGCGCCGTCGAAGATCTGGTGAAGAAATCCCATGAGGGGCAAAATATCATCAAAGCGGCCAAAACAAAAAACAAGGACCGCGACATTGAGATCCTGGAAGAAGAGCTAAGAAAGATCCTGGGCACCAAGGTCTTTATCGAGGACAAAAAGGGCAAGGGCAAGATGGTTATTGAATACTATACTCTTGATGACCTTGACCGCATATTAGGTATTTTGAGAAAATGAAATTTTAAAATAAGGGGACGTATGATCACAGGAATGACAGGGTTTGGGGCAAGCGCAATCACTTTTGGAAAGATCAAGGGGATCATTGAAATTAAAACAGTCAATCATCGTTATTTGGATGTGGCTTTTTATCTGCCGGTAGGTTTCTCGTCGGTGGAGGACAAGATACAGAAGATTTTAGCCCGTCAGATGAAGCGCGGCAGGGTCACGGTATCGGTCAAGATCACGGAGAGGCCTCGCACCGAGATCACCATGAACCATGACGCGGTCAAAAGGTATTTGGATTTTGCCAAGAACCTGGGATCAAAGCACCATATCAAGAATGACCTTACCGTCGCTGATATCATGCGCATGCCCGGTGTCGTCGAAGCAAAAGAAGTCTTTGTGCAGGCCGCGGACCTTTGGCCTGTCCTGGAGAAATCTTTGTCAAAAGCGGCGGCAGGCGTTGTTGTGATGCGCCGTCGGGAAGGCAAGGCCCTGAGCGCGGACATCAACGACCAGCTCAAACGCATGCAGCAAAGGATCAGCGATATCAAGGCCCGGATCAATGTCCTTTTAAAGGAAAGCAAGGCCAAGATGAGCGCTGATGAATTTGCTTCCTACCAAAAAAGCAATGATATCAACGAAGAGTTGTCACGCCTGGCCCATTATATCGACGAAGCCAAGATGCTTTTGAAGCAGCCTGATGGCTCCGGCAAAAAACTTGATTTTATCGCCCAGGAAATGCAGAGGGAGACCAATACCATCGGCTCCAAGGTCCAGGACAAGGTAGTTGCCGCCGCGGTGATCGCTATCAAAAGCAAGGTAGAAAAAATCCGCGAACAATCCAACAATGTCGAATAAATCGTCCGTCCCGCAGGCCAGGTTCGTCATTATTTCCGGGCCCTCAGGGTGCGGCAAGACCACCTTGCATAAAGCCTTATTAGCAAGCCCTAGGTTAAAAGGGAAGCTGGTCAAATCCATCTCCGCGACCACCCGAAGCAAAAGGCCGGGGGAGCGTTCAGGCCATGATTATTTATATCTAACTAATAAGATGTTTGAGGACAGGATCAAAAAGGGATATTTCCTGGAGTGGGAAAAGGTTTTTGATCATTATTATGGCACGCCCAAGAAACAGGCCTTGAATTTGCTTAAAAAAGGGGTCAATGTTCTTTTATGCATTGATGTGAAAGGGGCCAAGACCATCAGGCAGGAATATCCTGAGGCCTTAAAGATATTCATCAAAACGCCGTCGCTAAAAGTGCTGAAAGCCCGTCTAAAAGCAAGGGGTTCTGAAAGCAAGGAGAGCCTGGCCCTGCGCCTTAAGATAGCCCGGAAGGAATTAAAAGAAGCCAGGTATTATGACCATGTGGTCATTAACGCGGACTTAAAAAAAGCCCTCTTTCGGCTGCAGCAAATCGTCTGCCAGGAGCTAAAAGAGACACTCACAGCAGCAGCATAGGATTGTTTGACAATACCCGTCGATTATGTTATAAAAAGGGTTTTCTTATTTGGAAAAGATCAACCAGGGAGGTAACATGCGTATGGCTTATCAGCCGCTCGAAGAATTATTGCCTAAGGCAAGCAACAGCGTTTATCGTTTGGTACGTTTAGCATCCATGCGTGCCACCGAGTTGGCTACCACGGGTGAAAAACTAGTGTCGGTGCCCGCCGACCAGAAATTAGCGACAACAGCGCTCGATGAGATCCGCGCAGGCAAGGTCGTTGAAAAAGGCGGGGACATCTTCACCGATTACAAAGAGGGAAGAATCAAAAAGCATGGCAAGTCCTAAAAACATCCATGTCGTTTTAGGTGTCTGCGGGAGCATCGCCGCGTACAAGGCAGGGGACATCATCCGCCGGCTTCAGGAAGAGAACTGCGAGGTCACGGTGATCATGACCAGGGAGGCGGCTGAATTCATAACACCCCTGACACTGTCTTCCTTGTCCGGCAAAAACGTCTACAGCGACATGTTTGATAAATATTCCTGGCGTATGGCGCATATTGAGCTCTCCCGTGCCGCGGACATTGTCCTCATAGCACCGGCCACGGCCAATGTCATCGGGAAATTGGCCAACGGCCTGGCAGATGATCTCTTGACGACCTTTGTCATTACCAGCCGTGCCCCGGTTGTGCTCGCACCGGCGATGAATGACCAGATGTATGCCAACCCGATCGTCCGTGAGAATTGCGCCAAGCTTAAAAAGCACGGTTTTAAGTTCATTGAGCCCGTGGAAGGCAAATTAGCCTGCGGCACCGTCGGCGTCGGCCACTTGGCAGAAGTAGACCAGATCGTAAAATTTTTAAAAGCGGCGTGGTAGCCAAGTGGTAAGGCAGTGGTCTGCAAAACCACTATTCAGCGGTTCGATTCCGCTCCACGCCTCCAGAAGTATCGTATGGGCGGGTGGTGGAATTGGTATACACGTAGGACTTAAAATCCTATGACCGTAAG
>CAZASA010000132.1:0-4984 GCA_964487685.1 uncultured Planctomycetales bacterium | reverse complement strand
AAGGATTATTGTCATCGACCTGGCGGAAACTTCCTGATCCAGCTTACTGTATACTACCTTAGTATAATTGCTTAAACCCTAGCCCATCATTAAAATTCCCTTATGTAAATGAGCGATCAAAACTGATCTACAAGCCTGGAAGGAGAAATAGATCGATTTTTAAGGGAGTAAGTTGGGTAATGTTTTACCCGCCACCTAAACACAATAATAAGGGAGAAATTCATGAAAAAGTTAATATGGGTAATTTTTGCATCTCTTGCAATATTTAATTGCAGCTTGGCCCATGCAGATGCGATAACAGGGACTGTAACAGGTGATGACAACGTTTCTTATTGGAATGGGGCAACATCATCATGGACTGCTTTAGGGACATCATGGCCGACACCTGAGACGGTCAATCTAGTTGTCAATCAGTCTGCAGAGCAAGTGTATTTCGCTGTCTCGAATAATAATTGGTATCCGGGCGGCGATCCAACAGGGTTTTTGGCAAGCTTTACGGATACTAACGGGTCTTTTGTACAGACAGGTAATAATACACTTGTCAGTAATCCCGCCAATGTCCAGGTTTTAGCTACCTCGTTTAATAACGCGAATTTGCCAGGGCCGGTTCCGTTATCGCAAATCAATCCGAATGTTGATCCTACCACCCTGACAGGATGGGTTGCTTCAACCTCTTATGGGGCTAATGGGACAGGGATCTGGGAGTCGGTTAATGGAGCCCCGGTCAGTGGCATAGGTCCTGACGCCCAATGGGTTGCGACAGCCAATAATACAACTGATACTTATGGGTCTACAGATGATACAAACATATATCGGTTGAATTTGGGTGTTGTGCCAACACCAGAAGCGCCTACACTATTGCTTTTTGCAATGGCAGGCGGTTTGGTCATGTTTTTAATGAGAAGGAACATGCTAAGAGTAGCTTAAGCAATTAAGTTCTTGGTATGATTTTTTTAAAGCCCTTTACGGTAATCTTGGTGACAAGAAAATCGTAAAGGGTTTTTAGTGTGTACAATTTGTGGTAAGAATTGAACATAAAATCGGTTTATATTTCTATTTTATTTAAACAACTCACAGCGCTCAATAAACATCATTTTTCCTTGAATGTAAGTTATTCGTATAAATATAGTTACAAAATATTGAAATATTTTATATTTGTTTGATTGTTTGGCACAGGACTTGCTATGTATTACTTGGAATTTACATCGAAAAAAAAGATTTGCAATTTTAATAATGTATGTTAGTATTTGTCAGTCAACCAACCATCATAAATGGGAGAGAAGTATGAAAAAATTGATTTTGGCATTATTTGTGTCCCTGGCAATCTTTAATTGCGGCTCAGCCTTCGCTGATTCGATATCAGCTGCTGTGACCGGTGATGATAACATTTCCTATTGGGATGCTAATAAACAAGCATGGCAAGCTTTAGGTACTTCATGGTTAACTCCTGATTTCGGGACGCTTAATATCAATACTTCTTCTTATGAAGTGTATTTTGCTGTTTCTAACAATAATTGGTATCCGGGCGGCAATCCTGCCGGTTTTTTAGCCAGTTTCACTGATACAACTCCGGGCAGTATCTTTGTGCAAACAGGGACCAACACCTTAGTCAGCAGTCCCAGCACCGTATTGGTCAAAGGTTCCCGTCACCCGTTCAATCAGTATTTACCGGGTCCCGGCGTTCCCCTTTCCAAGATCAATCCGCATAGGAACCCGACTACTATCAAAGGATGGCATACACCGACATCTTATGGTAGCAATAGCGGTAATGGCAGCATCTGGGCAAGCGTCAATGGTGGACCGGTTGACGGTATCAATCCCGACGCCCAATGGCTGTGGACTTCCCATAATGATGGTACTTATGCAACACAGACAGATTACGCTTATTTCGAGATCAATTTGGGTGTAGTTCCGACACCTGAAGCGCCGACACTATTGCTTTTTGCATTAGCGGGTGGTTTGGTCTTGTTATTAATGAGAAAGAATATGTTAAAAGTTGCCTAATAGCTAAGGGCTTTTGGCAACTTGTATTTTAAAACCCTTTACGGTACGCCTGGCGACAGGTAGATCGTAAAGGGTTTTTAATTGGTGAGCAATGAAAAATAAGATCATTATCATTATAGGAATTCTGCTTTCCTATATGCCCACTTTCTTTTGGATGTGGGACCGTTGGTTTGTGAAAGATTCCTATTATAGCCATGGTATCTTAGTCCCGTTTGTTTGCGCGTATTTGATCTGGCTAAAAAAGAAAGAATTGGCTGTAATTCCCCATCGATCTTCACCGTGGGGGATGGGAGTGATGATATCCGGTCTTCTGGTGCATATTTTAAGTTCCCTTTTACGTGTTTATTTTCTTTCCCTTTTTTCCCTACTTTTGGTGATCATTGGTTTTATTCTGATCTTTTATGGAAGCAAGGTCCTTCGCAAAGTCCTATTCCCTGTACTATTCCTTTTTTTTATGATGCCCCTGCCGTTATTCGTGGTGGTCAATCTTAGTTTTAATATGAAGCTTTTTGCGGCGGACATTGCCAAAGGTGTCTTGCAGAATATGGGATTTCAGGTCGAAAGGATAGGAAGTACGATCCGGATGGAGCATGTATCCATCATTGTCGAAGATGTTTGCAGTGGTTTGCGCTCCTTGATCTCTTTGACAGCCTTGGCGAGCGTTTTTGCCTATTGGATGAAGGGATCAGCCGTTAATAAGACCTTTATATTTTTAAGTGCCATACCGATAGCGATCCTGACGAATGTGTGCCGGATCGTGTTTATCTCATTTGCCAGTGAAGTTTGGGGGCCGCAGTACGTTGTTGGATTTGTCCATGATTTGTCAGGTTTATTGATCTTTGTGTTGGCCTTTGGGATGTTATATTGGTTAGTCAAATTGATCGAATAATACTCTATGAAAAAAAATGTCCTTATCATCATTGTCATTATAGTCATCTCCATCTTTGTATCCTGGAGCAGTTTTTGGGGACAGTATGGCCAGCGTGACACGGTCAATATCCATTATTTTCCCAGGCAATTAGGAGGATGGACTTCCAGGGAAATGCATATCAGTGAGAATGATTATGAGATCCTGGAGACCAAGAATGCTTTCAGCCGGATCTATCAATCCCCCCAAGGGGAGAAGATCATGCTTTTTATTGTGTATTCACAATATAATCGAAAAGTTTCACATCCTCCGGAAATTTGCTATACTGGCAGTGGTGTCACCATATTAAATAAAACAGGGATGGATTTTAACCTGGGTCCCAAGGCCGGGCATTTGGGTGTCGCGCGCCTAACCGGGCAGGAGGGGAGGGCCAAGATCATGATCTATTATTGGTTTAAAGTGGGAAGCAGCTTTACCCCTAATTATTGGAAACAACAGATAATGATCGCGTTGGGGTCCTTACTGGGACGGCCGGTCAGTAGTGCTATGGTACGCTTGTCGGTCGTTGTTGACCCAAGGGACCCTGCCAAGGCTGATCGGACAGCATTAAAATTTACAGAGCTTATCACGCCACATCTAAACCAGTATCTACCTTAAAGGTTTTTTATGAATAAATTCAGTTTAGGGCCTATGTCTCTTCTTAAAACAGCATTGGGTACCTTGATCAAGAACCCGGTCATTTTTTTCCCTTTTTATTGCCTGGCCTTTGTCCAGCTTTTGGTCCTGGAACTGATCTTTTTCATGCCGCGTTATCCATTGTCCATTATTTTTGGTCCTATCATCACCAAGACCGCAGGGCCTGCGTTCATGCATTATCCATTTAATTACATGATTTTATCAAAATGGTTCCATTCCATCGACCTCTGGGTCTATATGCTGGTCAGCTGCATCTTTTATGCGGTCACCGTCCAGGTCATTGCATCGATCAATAGTGACCACAAAATTGATTTCAAGAAAGTTTTTCAAAAGGCCTTTGCATCCTATTTTGATCTGGCCGCTGTTATGATCTTGGCGGTGCTGACCATTAAAGGCGTTTTCATGGTGTATGGGATTCTGGTCAGGTCACTATTGTTGATCCACCCGGCTAATGGGTTTATCATGTTCATCCAAAGGATCTTTTCTATCGGCGGGCCTTTCATTCAATTGCTGATCTCGAGCTTGGTGAGCACTGTTTTTGCGTTTGTGATACCGATCATTATTATGGAACAAAAGAAGGTCATCCCCGCGCTGGCGTTGAATTTTAAAAAGTTCCGTCATTTATGGGGCATCGTATTCATTGTTTTTCTTATTACAGAGATCCCGTACATTCCTTTTGTCTTGTTTCAATCGGCCCGTATGGACCAATTGCTCGCGGTCAAGGTCCCGGAATTGAGCGGTGTCTATCTGGTGATATCAACCCTGGTCATCCTATTGATCGATGTCTTTCAATATACGGCTATAACATTATGTTTTCTGTTCAAGAAAGAGGAACGATCATGAAGAAATTACTTTTTATATTACCGTCATTGCTTTTGGTCATTTACATTATTTTTACGGTCATCGACAACAGCGACTATGTTGTTGAGAAAAAGATCTGGAAGGTCCAGCATAAGATCAATGTCATAGCCCAGGAAGGCAGGGCGGCACAGGCAAGCCAGGTCGAAACATTGGCCCGGAAAACACAGGCCTTGATCACCCAATACCCCCGTTCAGGCCTCTTGCCTGAAATGTATATGCAATTGGCGCAAATTTATGTGTTTTCAAAAGATTTTGACAAGGCCCGTACAAACTATACCTTGATCCTGGACAAGTTCCCCGAAAGGCAAATTGTTTGCGCCAAAGCGCTGATGGCGATCGGGGCTACCTACTTGGCCCAAAACAGGGGCGATGATGCCATTGGATTTTATCAAATATTCGTCAAGGAACATCCTGATTCTCAACTGGATGGGGGGCTTAATAACGCGATCGCTTATCTGCAGGGTGTTAAGAAAAAACAAAAACAGTCGCCGTAGATTGGGTGCCCTATTTTCTTAAATGGGAAGAGGGGATATGCAGTTTTTGCCGATATTTACT
>CAZASA010000131.1:0-5090 GCA_964487685.1 uncultured Planctomycetales bacterium | reverse complement strand
ATAAATAGCTTTAGCAAAGGATAACCTGTCCCCAAAATGGTTCCAGTCCCTTTCTTTTTTTTCTTTTAAAAAAGAGAATTTGTGCCTAAAGATCCTACTTGCGGGATGAATGTTGAAATTAGCTCATCTTTAAATGTTAAAAATGATGGCCAAGATTTTTATTTTTGTTGCCAGCATTGCAAAGATAAATTCCTGCAACAAATTGTAATTTCAAAGTCTGTTTCTGTCCAACAAGTGAAGTCAATTTATACCTGCCCGATGCATCCGGAAATTCGTCAAGACCATCCTGGAGACTGCCCAAAGTGTGGTATGCCTCTGGAACCTCTAAACCCCTGCGGCGAGAGCAGTGAAGACCAAAAGGGGATTATCTCTTTATCACGTAAATTCTGGATTGGTCTTGCACTGACAGTCCCTCTTGTCCTATTGATGTTAGGCGAAATGTTCCCTGTTATAAATATTTTAGGATTTATACCGCAACGTTTATTGCCCTTCGTACAACTGGCTTTAGCAACACCAGTTGTTTTGTGGGCAGGAGGGATGTTTTTTGTCAAAGGCTGGCAATCGTTGGTTAACAGAAGCCTTAATATGTATATGTTGATTTCGATGGGGGTGGGTACAGCGTATGGTTATAGCGTTGTAGCCGTACTATTTCCCCAAATTTTTTCGGATTCATTAAAGAAGATGGGAAAGATTGATCTTTATTTTGAATCCGCTGCTGTCATCACAGTCTTGATTATCTTGGGGCAATTGCTGGAGGCCCGTGCACGCAGCCAAACAGGGCTGGCCATCAAAGCCCTTTTGGGGTTAGCGGCAAAGAATGGACATCGAATTCGTAACGGGATTGAAGAAGATGTACCTATTGATTCCGTTCAAAAAGGAGATATCCTACGGGTCCGCCCCGGAGAAAAAGTGCCTTTGGATGGGATTATAACCGAAGGGAAAAGTAGCATTGATGAATCCATGATTTCGGGTGAGGCGATCCCGTTAGAGAAAAATGTTGGCGAGCGTGTCATCGGTGCAACGGTCAATCAGACAGGTACTTTTCTTATGAAAACAGAGAAGATCGGCACCGAAACCTTGCTTTCACAAATTGTTCATATGGTGGCCGAAGCCCAGCTCAGCCGCGCACCCATTCAAAATTTAGCGGACAAGGTTTCTGGATATTTTGTTCCTGTAGTTCTTGTCATTGCGGTCGTGACATTTATTGTATGGAGCGTTTGGGGGCCTGTCCCTACTTTAGCATACGCTATTGTTAATGCGTTAGCAGTTTTGATCATTGCCTGTCCCTGTGCGCTCGGATTAGCGACACCGATGTCGATTATGGTCGGTGTGGGCCGTGGGGCACAAATGGGAATTTTGATCAAAAATGCAGAAAGTATTGAGAAAGCAGAGAAAATTACTTATTTGCTAACGGATAAAACAGGGACCCTTACGGAAGGAAAACCAAAGGTGACAAGTTGTGTCCCGTCACAAGACTCAAATGAATCTCAATTGTTGAGTGTGTCTGCATCCTTGGAACAAAGCAGTGAACATCCATTAGCCCGAGCTATTATTGATTACGCTAAAGAGAAAAATGCCAAGATAGACCCTATTCAAGATTTTGAATCAGTTACCGGGGGCGGTCTAAGGGCCAAGCTTAACGGACAAAGTATTATTTTAGGAAAACAAAGGTTTATAGAAGAACAGAAGATCAATATTCCGGAAGATTTAAAAAGTAAGTCTATTGAATTGCAGGCAAAGGCCCAGACCGTTGTTTGGGTAGCAAATGAAAAAAAGGTGATAGGATTGTTAGGTATTTCAGATCCGATCAAGAAATCAACGCCACAAGCCATTGAGGCGCTTCATTTGATGGGGATCAAGGTTGTTATGCTGACAGGAGATAATCGTAAGACTGCTGAAGTGATTGCTAAAGAACTTAATATTGATGATGTACAGGCAGAACTAGAACCAAAGAGCAAACAAGAAATCGTAAAGATATTTAAAGCCCAAGGGGCTGTGGTGATGATGGCAGGGGATGGTATTAATGATGCTCCAGCTTTAGCCCAGGCGGACGTGGGTGTGGCAATGGGAACAGGGACGGACGTGGCCATCGAAAGCGCAGGGATAACCTTGGTTAAAGGGGATCTTAATGGGATTGTCAATGCCCTGAAACTCAGCCGTGCCGTGATGTCTAATATTCGCCAGAATCTATTTTTTGCTTTTATATATAATGCTTTGGGGATCCCTATTGCCGCGGGTATTTTGTATCCATTTTGGGGCATTCTATTAAATCCTATGGTTGCTGGGGCCGCGATGAGTGTCAGTTCAGTGTCCGTTATAGCTAACGCTTTACAATTATCCAGGTTTCGACAAGCGAAGGAATAGGGGGTATTGCTTTAAGATTACGGCAACTAAGATTTTGATGTACGTGCGGTACGTAGTATTACTGATTGAGGAAAGGACTGGATAGTTTTATACTTTAAACGTGGCTTAATATCCCACTTTTAAAGCTAAAGGTCAAAAATAAATTTATATGCGAAATTCATTTAAAAAGATTGCAGTTGTCTGTGTAGCAATTCTTCCATTTCTCTATTTGACACTTTCTTTTTGTTGCATGGGGATGGGCAGTGCCAAGAGCAATACCATGGCCATGGCCAGCATGATGCCTTCAGGGCAAGCCCTACAGAAAGGGACGACTTTCCATGGGGATCCCTGCCAATCTTCTCAATTTCAATGTGAAAAATTAACGGAAAGTTATAGCAATACTAAGTTAAACATTGTTTTCCCTAAATTTACTTTCTTTAATTCTAAATTAACTCTTTTCTCGGATACATCTTTTTCAGCAGGCGTAATACCTCCTGCTTTCTTTAATTATCAGTCTCCACCTAAAGTAGCACTCAATTCCCTGCCTTTGTATCTGCAAATATCAGTTTTACGCCTTTAACATCCTCGCTTGTACTTCTGTTTGTAGTTATCTTTTAATTAACAATTAGTGTGTTGCCTGATTCCAATGAAGGAATCAATAAAAAAAGCGAGGAAGCTATGAAAAACAAAATAATGTTCATCTTAACATTCGCAGCAACAGTAGGATTAGTTGGCAATGCTTTTGCCAATCGTGCAAATTCTGATTCTTACATAACTGGAAATGGTTATGCGCATCCGGCTGTTATGAGCGTCAACATTCCGGAAAACCCAGTCCCAATCAAAGTAAATGGTGTTTGGGTCAATACCTATACAGAGGCAAGTACCTCAGTAAACACTACTCCTATTGGGATGGCTATCTCTAAAAAAGACATAGGCGGTCTGAATCAGGATAACATAGGCGTGGTTACGTCTATCAATCCTAGGAATAATGTTATTGTCATAGAGAATAAACATTGCCCGAAGACATCAGTAGTTTCAACGGATGACGGGACAATTGCTTCGTTACAATTGGGGCAAATAGTCAGCGCAAAGATGAATACTATGTCCGGCAATAGGGCTGTAATAGTTGGTTTTGGAAAATAATATTATTCTTTATTGTCATGGTGGCTGCCGTATACCGCCACCATGACAATAGAATAAAAATAAAAAGCACACACGCCTGTGAGTGGAGGGAGGCGAGATCTAGAAAGTAGAGGTTCTATGAAAACTAAGAATATTATAATGATCATTATGCTAATTTCATTTCTGCCGGTTGCTGGGATGACAATGCAGCAGCTTCATCAAACTAAACAAGTTGAGAAGAAACACGATGTTTACTATTGCCCAATGCATCCTAATGTTTTTTATGATCATCCAGGCAATTGTCCAATTTGTGGGATGAAGTTAATTAAAAAGGAAGGTAATACGGTGGCTCAAAAGCCGCCATGCGGTTGTTGTGGAATGAGACATTCTTAAAGAATAGTTATTCCTGAGAGATTCAAACCATCTCCCCGTAATCATAAGAAAGCCCAGCTCCCTAAAAGGAGGCTGGGTTTTTCTTTGTTTTGGGATTGACATGCCTTGACTTTTTAGCGAACATCAGGTATATTAACACTGTAGTTAAGATCTAAAGCCCGGGCAAAGACGCTTGGGATAAGTTTAGGACAAAGATGTCCTGTGCCGATCGAGGTACAGGATTTTTTTCGCCTAGAGCGAATCCGCCAGATGGCGGAATAAGGGCGTTGAAGCCCCCACGTTGCGATGATGTTAAAGCAGCGGCGGGGGCTTTTTTATTTTCAAAGATTTCAGCCAGGAGGTAGTTATGAAATCAATCCTCAAAGAAAAACCCGCTGTCCTCTCCAAAGCAATGCCCCGACGTATTCTTCCCAAACTTAACCTGCCGGAAGGGATGTTCAGCCGCTATCGCCTGGATGATTTTCATGATGAGATGGTCTCCTCTGAGGGAGAAGTCAGAAACTGTTATCAATTCTTTACTGAAAGCATGTCGGGCTTAGGGTTTAGTGAGGTAGCCCAGCGCCAGCGCGCAGCCGAAAAAGCATTTATGTCCATGGGGATCACCTTTAATGTTTACCGGGACGGGGCAGGGGTTGAGAGGATATTTCCTTTTGATATCATCCCACGCATCATTGATACTGATGAGTGGGACAAGATCGAACGAGGGTTAAAGCAGAGGATCAAGGCCTTGAATTTCTTTATCCAGGATATTTACGGGCCTAAAAATATTCTTAAGGACAATATTATCCCCACAGACGTGGTTTTATCCAGTGCCGGCTACCTTAAACAATGCGAAGGTTTGTCTCCTTCCAGAGGTTTATGGGCGCATGTCAGCGGCATTGATATCATCAAGCACAGCGACGGGACAAATTATGTCCTGGAAGATAATTTGAAGGTGCCTTCAGGGGTCTCTTATGTGATGGGAAACCGTGAGATCATGAAGAGGACCTTCCCGGAAGTTTTTGAGCGCATGGAGATCCGTCCTGTCACTGATTATCCTTTGCGGCTGCATGAAATATTGGAATATTTATCACCCCGTGAGAAACCAACGATCGTGGTCTTGACACCCGGGACCTACAATTCAGCCTATTTTGAACATTCTTTTTTAGCCCAGCAAATGGGCGTTGAATTGGTCGAAGGCAGGGACCTGGTTGTTCAAGATGGGTATGTCCATATGCGTACGACCCGCGGGT
>CAZASA010000130.1:0-5217 GCA_964487685.1 uncultured Planctomycetales bacterium | reverse complement strand
GCCCATCAGAGATCAATTACCGCGCCAAAATCTACGGCATGAAGAAATTAGGAGTACAGGCGATCATGTCTGTGTCAGCCTGCGGCAGTCTCAAGGAAGAATATAAGCCGATGGATTTTGTCATCCCAGATCAATTCCTGGACCGCACCCGCCAGGGACGCAAGGACACATTTTTTACCGACGGGATAGTGGCCCATGTATCCTTTGCGGACCCAATATCAAAAGAGATCGCGGACATCCTTGAGCAAAGTGCCAAAAAGCTCAAGATCAAGACCCATCGCGGAGGTACCTATGTGAATATGGAGGGCCCGCAATTCTCAACAAAAGCAGAATCTAATTTATACCGCAGTTGGGGGATGGACATTATCGGCATGACCAATTTAACTGAAGCCAAACTTGCCCGTGAGGCAGAGATCTCTTACGCGACCCTCGCCGCTGTCACGGATTACGACTGCTGGCATCCATCGCATGATTCCGTTACCCTGGAGATGATCATCGCCTTTCTTAATAAGAACGTTGCCAATGCCAAGGCCATATTAAAGGAAGCGATCGTTGAGGTTGGTAAATTAAAAGAATTTAGTGCCGCCCAAGCCCTTAAATTTGCTATTATGACCAATCCCGGCAAGATACCGGCTAAAAAGAAAAAAGACCTGGAGTTGTTGATTGGAAAATACATCAAATAAAACAGATTACCAAAAGACTTTAAATCTTCCTCAGACAGACTTTGCCATGAAGGCAGGCCTTGTCCAGAAGGAACCACAGATACTGGCCCGATGGCTGAAGGACGAGATCTATCAGCGCATCCGCGAAAAATCAAAAGGGGCCAAACCTTTTATCCTGCATGACGGGCCTCCGTATGCCAATGGCCATATCCATATTGGCCATGCGCTTAACAAGATCCTCAAGGACATGATCGTCAAGTATAAGACGATGAAAGGCTTTGATGCTTTGTATATTCCGGGTTGGGACTGCCATGGACTGCCCATTGAGCATCAATTGCTCAAGGACATGAAAGCTTCCAAGTCGGATTTTGACACGCTGGTCTTTCGTAAAAAAGCCCATGATTATGCGATGAAATTTGTAGACGTCCAACGCGAGGAGTTCAAGCGTTTAGGGATTTTTGCGCAATGGGATGATCCTTATCTAACTTTGAACCCTCATTATGAATACTGGATCCTAAAATCTTTAGCCCAGCTGACCCAAAAGGGTTATGTCTACCGAAGTTTAAAGCCCGTCAACTGGTGCTTTTCATGCGAAACAGCCTTGGCCGAAGCTGAAGTGGAATATGAAGACCATACATCTCCGACGGTATTTGTGAAATTCCAGGTTGAGAACCCTCAAGTGATGGGTCTGCCAGCCGATAAAAAAGTATCATTATTAGTTTGGACAACTACACCGTGGACTTTACTGGCGAATGTGGCGGTCGCTGTCCATAGTGAATTTAAATATGTCTGCGCCCAAGTGGGTGATGAGATACTGGTCCTTGAGAAAGGTCTATCAACGAGCATAATTCCTAAAGGTTTTCCGGGTGATTTTAAAATTATTAAAGAGGTCAAAGGATCAGAACTTACCCAATTGACCTATGTGCATCCTTTCGGCAAGAAAGAGCACTGTCCAGTTGTTGCGGCTGATTATGTGACTAAAGAAGACGGTACAGGATTAGTGCACACAGCTCCAGGCCATGGCCAGGACGATTTTCAAACCGGATTGCGGTATAAACTTCCGATCCTGATGCCGGTCAATTCAAAAGGCGTTTTTACCGAACAGGGAGCGCCATTTGCCGGTCAGCATGTGTTTAAGGCCAATGAGCAGATAATCGCTGACCTTAAATCACGCGGCCTTTTGTTCACCCAGGAAAATATCCAGCATAGTTATCCTCATTGCTGGCGCTGCAAGAACCCGATCATATTCCGTGCCACAGAACAATGGTTTTTAAATATTGACCATGATCATTTGCGTGATCAATTAAGGAAGGCCATCGAAACACAAGTTGAGTGGATCCCCTCAGCCGGCCAAGAGCGCATCTTGGGCATGGTCAATACCCGTCCGGATTGGTGCCTTTCCCGTCAGCGTCTGTGGGGTGTTCCTATCCCTGCCTTGATCTGTCAGGGATGCAAGGGCCAGCAAAAACTTTTTATTGAAGTTATCGAGCATGTGGCGGAAATGGTCAAACAGCAGGGCAGTGATGTATGGTTTGAGAAAGAACTTAAAGAACTTTTGCCAGCAGGTTTTACATGCCCTGATTGCGGCGGCCATGATTTTCAAAAAGCCCAGGATATTTTGGATGTTTGGTTTGATTCCGGGGTCAGCCATCAGGCTGTATTTCATGAAATGATCAAAAGTCTATTGCCGGCAGACCTTTATTTGGAAGGTTCTGACCAGCACCGGGGATGGTTCCAGTCATCCCTGATCCCATCAGTGGCCATCGATAAAAAGCCGCCGTACCGTCAGGTCTTGACCCATGGTTTTGTGGTAGATGGGGCGGGGCGTAAAATGTCCAAATCCTTAGGTAATGTGATCAAGCCCCAGGAGATCATTGACAGTTATGGCGCTGAGATCCTGCGCTTGTGGGTGGCGGCCTCATCCTATAACGAAGATGTCCGTATTTCCAAAGAGATCATTGACCGATTGGTCGATGCGTACCGCAAGATCCGTAACACCATCCGGTATTTATTGGGAAATTTGAATGGCTTTGATCCAGATCATGACCTGTTAGGATACGACCAATTATTGGAACTTGATCGATGGGCGCTTAACCGTTTAGCGGCGACCATTGAGGCCCTTGATAAGGGGTATGAGCGCTATGATTTCGTTCAGGTTTTCAAATCAGTATACAGTTTCTGCAATGAGGATTTATCGAGCATTTATCTTGACATCCTAAAGGACCGACTGTATACTTTCCCCGCTCTATCAAAGGAACGATTAAGTGCCAGGACAGTTCTTTATTATATCCTTGATGCGTTGACGAGAATTTTGGCTCCGGTGATGACTTTTACCGCCGAGGAAACCCTTGAATTCAGTCCTAAGCGCGCGTCTGAAAGATCGGACAGTGTGCTGTGTTTGGGCTGGCCGGTCGTTGATCCTCGATGGACCTCACCGGAAATTGAGGAAAAGTTCAAGGTGCTTTTGGTCATGCGTGATTTTGTCCTGAAAGCATTGGATGAACAACGCAAATCCGGGAAGATCGGCAGCGGATTGCAGGCTAAGGTTGTCATCACCACGGCAAGCGCTAGGGACCATCAGTATTTTAGTTCTTTCAAAGAAGCTTTGGCATCAATTTTCATCGTTTCACAGGTGGAATTAAAGCAGGCGGCATCAGTCACAACACCATTAAGTGATTATTTCAGCCAGACTGAGGTCCAGATCTATCCTGCCGATGGTGTTAAATGCGCCCGATGCTGGAATTGGCGTACGGATGTGGGGAAGTCACCAGCGCATCCCGCGCTATGTGCACGTTGTACCGAAATAGTTGGGCATCATTGATAGGGACATTGTATACTTAGCTTCAGGAGGTAATTAATGGCTACAAAGAAAAAGAAAAGAATAAATCCGAAATTTGAGCCGTATCGAAAACTACTGTTGAAAACCAAGGAACAGATCACCGGGGACATCCGCGGCCTGTCCGAGGACAATAACGGCAGCGGCAATGACCGTGGCGGGGATGTGTCCGGCCATGCCTTGCATATGGCGGATGTAGCCACGGATATGTATGACCGCGAATTCACCTTAGGGTTGGCAGCCAATGACCGTGAACTTTTATATCACGTCAATGAGGCTCTAGAACGTATCCAAGAAGGTAATTACGGCTTATGTAATGCCTGCAAGAAACCAATTCCAGCGACACGTCTAAAAGCGATCCCGCATGCACGCACTTGTTTGAAATGCCAGGAATTGCTGGAATCAAAGAAGCGCTGATTGTCCATCATGCCTGAGGTCCGTCGTTCTCAATGGGATATTATCATCTTTTTGTCGGGGGTCATTGCTGTTGTCCTGCTTGACCGTCTGACAAAGGCCTTTTTTTCGGGTTTTTTGGGCCTCAACGAGTCCATCGCTGTCATCAAGAATTTTTGTTATTTCACCCTCGTCCATAATACCGGCATTGCCTTCGGCTTTTTTAAGGATTGCGGGATCGTTTTTATCATCATCCCTGTGATCCTGACCGGTTTGCTCATCTACAATGTGTATTATTACCGTCACAGTCCCTATCTTAGCCGCACCTACATCGTGGCTTTTTCCTTGATCTTGGGAGGGGCCATCGGGAATTTGATCGATCGCATCACCTTGGGTTATGTGATCGATTTCATTGATTTTCGGGTCTGGCCGGTCTTTAATGTAGCTGACAGCGCAATTACTATCGGTGCTGCCATAATTCTGCTAAGATGTATCCCAGCTTCAAAGTGACGCAAAGTTGTCCTCATACCGGACACTCATAGGAATTCGTCATCCCCGAATGTTTTTGTCGGGGATCCAGTTTTTAATCCAACTATGCATCCTATACTTTTTACAATCGGCCCTATCACCATTTATAGCTACGGCGTCATGCTTGCCCTGGCAGTACTCGTGTGCACCTATCTCCTAAGCCTGGACGCCAAGAGTTACAATATTTCCCAGGAGGCGGCCTATGACCTGGTGTTTTGGTGCATCCTCTGGGGGATCATTGGGGCCAGGATCTTTTATGTATTTATCGAGTGGTCTTATTATAGCGATAATTTGATAGAGATCCTGATGCTGCAAAAAGGCGGTTTGGCCTGGCAAGGCGGTTTTGTGGGGGGAAGCTTGGCAGGGGTTTGGTTTGCCCGCGCCAAGAAATTATCATTACGGCCTTTAATGGACTTATCAGCGCCCTATGTGGCCTTGGGCCAGTCCATCGGACGGATCGGCTGCTTTTTTAACGGCTGCTGTTACGGAAAGCCGGTGGCATGGGGGATCTATTTTCCCGCGCATCATGCCAGACTTTATCCGACTCAGTTATTTGAATGTGCCGGCCTTTTTATCATCTTCCTTATATTAAAGAAAGCACAAGCCAGGCCCCATCAAGCTGGGTTTATTTTTGTTTTTTATCTGTGGCTTGCGGCCATCGAACGGTTTATCGTTGAGTTTTATCGGGCAGACCATGATCTTTTATGGGGTAATTTAAGCCTGGCCCAATATGTCGCGATTGGTGTTTTTGTTACTGGATTGATATTAGTACCCCTCTTTAATTCAAAGAGGGGCAAG
>CAZASA010000129.1:0-5315 GCA_964487685.1 uncultured Planctomycetales bacterium | reverse complement strand
GCCAGGCTTCTTACAAGACCAATTTAATCTTCGACAGGGCCTGTTTTACCGCATTGACTGCAAAGGACCAGTATCTCTTCCTCTAAAAGGATAAGTTTGACCCCTTCCAAGGATGTTGATTTCGTAATGGATTCATAATGCATCAATACAGACTCCGGCATTAAATGATAGGTTTCTCCTACTTTAACTGTAACGGATTCGACCTTCCGGCCCGGATGTTTTTTAAGTTCCTCGATGATCGCTTCCACGATCTGATCTGTAAAATGCCCTTCGTGCATCTAATTACCCCTTTAAAGAACGACAAATCAACTTAACTGCTTCTTGTGCCCGTTCAATGACGGTTGAGGATATTTTGTCCCCTACTTCAAAACTTTCCCCTTTAATAGAACACAGGTCTATATGAAGGTCTTTATGATAGATGCTGTTGGCTAAATTGACAAATGTTTCTGCGGATAAATGATGGGATGATGACAGGGCTTGTCCTTTTACTTTCTCAACCTCACGAAAATCGACACGCGGACCTTCAACTGATGCGTCAACCAGGATGATTTTCTTAAACTTGAGCATGGGCTCCAGGTCTTCCACCTGTAATTGCTGGGTGATCCAGACCTTGGTGTTATTAAAGCCCTTGGCTTCGATGCAATCAGCCACATACGGCCCCACGCCATCGTCACAGCGCAAAGGGTTGCCGATACCAATCACCAGAATATCTTTGGAATTATCCCCGTTTAAGGACATGGACAATTTCGCCCGTATAGTCTTTGATCTCAATGAGCATAGGCATGGAACCTATAGCATGTGTTGAGCAAGAAAGGCACGGGTCATAACAGCGGATGGCCGCTTCGACCCTGTTGAGCGCTCCTTCTTTGACGTTCTTACCATGGACGTATTGCTTGGCTACTTCGAGCACTGACCGGTTCATGGCGGGGTTGTTTTGGCCGGTGGCGATCAAAAGATTGACACGGGTCAGTTTACCGCTGTCATCGGTCGTGTAATGATGGAATAAAGTCCCTCGAGGAGCTTCGGATGAACCGATGCCTTCATTATAGTTACGGATACCCTTGGATTGGACATCTTCCGATGTCACCTTGGGATCCTTGAGGATACGTTCAGCTTCTTCGATGGAGCCTAACATTTCGATCAAGCGCGTGTAATGGAAATAAAACGTCCCGTGCTGAGGTTTATTGCCGCTCATCGCTTTAAAATTCAGGAATTCTTTTTGGGCTTTGGGTGTTTTCATTTTAGAAGCCACATTTAAACGGGCTAATGGGCCTACCCGGTAAAAACCTTTTTCATAGCCATAAGGTTTATAATAAGGATATTTCAGATAGGACCAATCAATGGAACGTTCGGCGATATAGGTCAAATAATCTTTAGGATCTATCTGGTCCTGCAAGATCTTCCCATCCTGGTCAATGAATCGCAATTTCCCATCATATAATTCCATCTCCCCTTCAGGGCCGACAGTGCCTAAATAAAGCGTCGGGAAATTGGCAAAGCTGTTGACCATTTCTTTGTTGGCATCCTGGTATTTCTTAATGAGATCGATCCCGATCAAGGTGGTTTCGGTCGCTTCCGCGATCCAGCCTAAAAGTGCCTTACGGTTCTCTTCCGTCAATGGATAGGACATCCCGCCGGGAACAATTCCCATGATATGGATCTTCTTGCCTGTTATGCGTTCGCTGATCTCCTGGCCGAATTTACGCAAACGGATACCTCTTAGCGCCAGGTCAGGATTACTTTGGGCGATACCGACGATATTACGTAAAGCAGGATCACTGTCCCAACCTAATATAAAATCCGGTGAAGATAAATGAAAAAAAGAAAGCGCGTGAGAAGAGATCATCTGCCCTAAATGGATCAAGCGGCGCAGTAAATTCCCTGTATAGGTAGGTTTAATGCCCATGATCATCTCGCAGGCCTTGGCACTGGAGACGGAATGGCTGACCGGACATATGCCGCAGATGCGAGGCGTAATGGAAGGCATTTCTGTGAAATAACGGCCTTCACAGAATTTCTCGAAACCGCGGAACTCATTGACATGAAAATGAGCGTCTGTGACGTTTCCATCGGCCCCTAGGTCGATCGTGATCTTGGCATGCCCTTCAATGCGGGTCACCGGAGAAATGAGTATTGTATTGTCTTTATTAATTTGATTATCCATATTTTAATTTCCTCTCCTGCTCTAAATTCGGGATACGATCATTAAGTAGTTCAGCAAGCACATAGAAAATTGTATCGGCCGACGGAGGGCAACCCGGGATCACGTAATCAACCTTGACGATCTCTTGTAAAGGAACAACCTTGTCACGTAGTTTTAAAAGCACCGGACTATTGGGTGTTTTGCCTTCCTTGTCATTGCTCACAGCCTGGATATAGGCATAATTAAAAACTTCTTCCTTGGTAAAAGAATTACGCATCCCTGTGACATTGGATGTCACAGCACAATCACCGAGGGCGACAAGCACCTTAGTTTGTTTGCGTATGTGCAGGAGTTCATGAAAATGCTCATCGCTGGTCACTGAACCTTCAACAAGGGTGATGTCAGCTTGAGGAAACTCCTTGGTGTCCACCAAAGGGCATTTGACTATATCTGCAAGCTTGACCACATCAAGGATGCGCTCATCAATATCCAGCACTGACATATGGCATCCTGAACAACCGCCAAGCCATACTGTTGCCAATTTTTTCTTTGTCATAGGTTCATCTTTCTTTTGGCCACGAGTTCACTGACCATTTTAGGATTTTTGACTAATTGACCCTGCACCGCGGCTTTGGGCCACAACGCGCCTGTCGGACAGACATTGATGCATTTGCTGCAAGAAGTGCACGTCGTGGATTCACCCCAGGGCGTGTCAAAATCAGAGATGATCCTGACTTCGATCCCTCTGTTCTTAATGCCCCAATTATGCGCCCCTTCAACCTCAGAACAAACCCTAACACAACGGGTGCACATGATGCAGCGGTTATGGTCCATCACATACCAGGGATGTGAGGTGTCCACATTTGCTTTAGGAAATAGATAAGGAAATCGGACATGTTCCATCCCGACTTTATACCCCAAGTCCTGCAATTCACAATTGCCGTCAGCCACGCATACGGCACAGACGTGATTGCGTTCAGCAAAAAATAATTCGGTGGTGATCTTTTGGTATTTCTTTATTCTGTCGGTTTGGGTCTTGATGACTTGATTAGCGGCAACCTTGGTGGTACAGGCCGGAAGAAGCTTATTGATCCCTTCGATCTCAACTAAACAAAGACGACAGGCACCCACATCGCCTATCCCTTCCAGATGGCACATGGTCAAAATCTCTATGCCATTTTCTTTGCACACTTCCAGTACTGTTTTACCTAGATCGACTTCAAGGGGTTTATCATCAATTTTGATCGGTATTTTAGCCATTGGTAACCCCCTCCATTTCCTTATTCTTTTCAATATGAGCAAGATATTCATTTTTATAATATCTTAAAGTGCTGAGTAACGGATTAGGCGCGGACATCCCTAAACCGCATAGACTGGTTTCCTTGACGTATACCGCCAATTCTTCCAGTCTCTCGATATCTCTTAATGTACCCTTACCAGAGCAAACTTTGCTAAGTAAGTCATACATCATCTTGGTCCCAACCCGGCAAGGGACACATTTACCGCATGATTCATCCATACAAAATTCCATGAAGAAGCGGGCCACATCCACCATGTCCGACGTATCATCCATGATGATCAAACCGCCGGAGCCCATGATAGAACCAAGGCTTACCAGAGATTCATAATCAACCTTGGTGTCCAAATGTTCCTTAGGTATACAGCCACCCGAAGGACCGCCTGTTTGGGCTGACTTGAATTCTCGTCCACCGGGAACTCCGCCGCCGATATCAAAAACGATCTCACGCAGGGTCGTGCCCATCGGCACTTCGATCAAACCAGAATAGTTGATCTTACCGGCCAGCGCAAAAACCTTGGTCCCGGCACTTTTAGGCGTACCGATCTCGCTATACCATTCGCCGCCGCGATTGATGATCGGAGCGATACTGGCTAATGTCTCGACATTATTGATAAGCGTTGGCTTGTTCCATAAACCTGATTCAGCCGGAAATGGCGGCCTGGGACGCGGCATGCCGCGTTTACCTTCGATAGATGCGATCAAGGCAGTTTCCTAACCGCAGACAAATGCGCCGGCCCCGATACGTATCTCTATTTCAAAAGAAAAATTACTTCCTAAAATATTGGGCCCAAGTAAACCATTTTTCTTTGCAGCTTTAATAGCAGCTTCAAATCGCTTGATGGCTAAAGGATATTCACCGCGGATATAGGCATAACCCTTGTTAGCACCGACAGCGTATCCGGCAATGGCCATGCCTTCCAGGACACGGTGAGGATTGCCTTCCAAAACACTGCGATCCATGAATGCACCGGGATCGCCCTCATCACCGTTACAGATCACGTATTTTTGGTCAGCCACATACTTATAAACTGTTTCCCATTTGATACCGGTGGGAAAGCCGGCACCGCCGCGGCCGCGCAAACGGCTGTGTTTGATCTCCGCGATCACTTCCTCAGATGACATCTGGAACAATACTTTGTCCAGGGCCTTATACCCGTCTCGGACAATATAATCTTCGATCACTTCAGGATTGATGTCCCCGCAGTCTTCCAGGACAATTTTATGCTGTTTTTTGAAAAATGGGTCTTCCAGTGAATTGACAAATGGTTTGGGACGGGAATCCGCAAAAAGCAAAAGATCTTCAATGGGCTTTTTCTCCACCAATTGGCTTTGGACGACTGATGCAATATTTTCACAGGTGACTTTTTGGTAGACGGTATATTCCGGCATTACCTTGACCAAAGGCCCCTGATTGCACGGCCCCATACATCCGGAAGGGACAACTTCAATATCATTCTCTAAACCCCTTGTCTTGATCTCTTCCTGCAATTTCTTGAGGACCGCTTCCGATCCTGATGAAATACAGCCAGCCCCGCAACAAACACAAACCTTATGCTTGAATTGATTATGTTTGGCTTTGGCTTGATCTGCGATAGTTCTTAAATCCTGACGGTTCATACTTTAGCTCCGATTTTTGTAAGGATCATATTTTTAACATCTTCAGGTTTTACCTTCGCATGCACCTCATCATCAAGGACCATCGCCGGAGCAAGGCCGCAGGCACCGATGCAGCGGGCCGTTGAAACACCCAATTTGTTGTCCGCGCTCACCTGGCCCGGTTTAAGAGAAAACTCCTTTTCAACCACATTTAAGATATTCTCGGCCCCTTTGACATAGCAGGCTGTCCCTGTACAGATCAAACAGGTATGTTCA
>CAZASA010000128.1:0-5343 GCA_964487685.1 uncultured Planctomycetales bacterium | reverse complement strand
GAAGGAAAACAGATCGCCCCCAAGGGGACGCTGGGTTTTGTTCCTTTGGTGGAGTGGGTACCAGCGAAATATATTAGATAATTTTCGTAGGGGCAGGTCCTAGACCTGCCCAATAAAGGGCGGATTTAGAATCCGCCCCTACGCAGGTAATGTTATGGAAAATTTAAAAAACAAAATCATTGAGATCGGCAAGCTTTTGTGGGACAAGGGGCTGGTAACCGGATTTAACGGGAACATTTCTGCCCGTGTTGACGATCAGACCTTGTTAATTACGGCGACGGGGACCTGTTTAGGGTATCTTAAGCCCCAAGATATCGTGTTGATCAATCTTTCAGGAGAGGTAATCGGAGAAGGTAAGGCATCCAGCGAACGGTTCATGCATACGGAAATTTATAAGAATTTCCCCAAGATCAATGCGGTGGTGCATACGCATCCGACCTATACGAACGGTTATTTCATCAGCAATGAGACCCTTGAGCCTAAAACTTTTGAAGCGAAATTCTATTTAGGCAATGTTAAATCAGTCCCTCAATCCACCCCGTCGGTGACGGCGATGGAACCGGTGATCAAGGAATTGAAGGTCAGCAATATTGTTGTTTTGCGCAATCATGGGGTGGTCGCCATGGGGCCTGACCTGTTTTATGCTTTTGTGCTTATCCAGGAATTAGAGGCACAGACGACCGTTGAATTAGTTAATGTGCATATTCAAGGATTGAATCTAGCACTGCGACCCTTTCAACACCCGGTGTTAGGAGAATTCCTAACACCCGGTGTTGGGAAGGTTCAGGGGAAGAAATATAAACTTTTTTCTGCCGATCAGATCGCTGAGATCGTGCGCCTGGTCAATAATGATGCTCAAATGCAGGAATTAGGCAGTAAAACAGCGATGAATATGGACTTGGCGGTTTGTCTTCAAGAGACCGGTGCAATTTACAGTTTTAAATTTGAAAATGGACGCATCACCAAGACAGGACAGGACGCCCAGGCGGAATTTTTGATCACCGCCAATGAATCCATTTGGCGTTCGGTTTTTAACCGTGAGATCGATCCTTTTGTGGCGACGACCCAAAAGAAAATGAACCTGCGGGGGGATTTCGCGCGTATCTCCAAATGGTACGCGCCTTGCAGCAGGATCTTCCAATTATGGACCGAGGTCCCGGTAGAATAAAATGAAAATGATTAATGTTGATCGAAGGCATGTGGTATTAAAGAAAGTTGATAAAAATGAAGATGCTTATATGAATGCTTCTTTTGCCCGGAGACTTTCTTTTATTTGGGAATTGACCCAGGAAATATGGTCACTAAAGGATAGAAAGAATGCTCAACGAAGATTACAAAGACATATTGCAACTCTTGTTAAAAGATAAAGTTAAATTTTTGGTTGTGGGCGCCTACGCATTAGGTGTTCATGGTTATCCGCGCGCAACCGGAGATATCGATATTTGGGTTGAGGCTAGCCCAACAAATGCCAAAAAAATTTTTGAAGTATTGGTCAAGTTCGGGTCTCCTGTAAAAGAAATTTCACAAGAGACATTTTCTAATAAAGGTATTATATTTCAGATCGGTCTGCCGCCTCGACGGATTGATTTTATTACAGACATTGATGGGGTAACTTTCAAAAGTGCCTATAAAAATAGAGAAATTGTAATCTTACAGGCTTTAAAAATCCCTTTTTTATCATTAAAAGACCTTATTCGTAATAAACAATCAACCGGGAGAACGAAAGATTTGTTAGATGTTGAATATTTAAAGAAAAAGGACAAATAGTTTTGTAATAATGTGTCGGTTGAATAACGAAAGGTGAAATTATCGGTTAAGCAAATTTCTTGGTTTTTGGGTGGCGTTGTTTGCGGTCTTTTAATGATGTTCTTATTTGGAGTTATTTTTGTGCCTTATATTCGTGGTTTAAAACACGAAGAAGTTCTTATGTTTAATTATATATTTTTAGGTGCCTTGCCTATTACAATGGGTTTAATAAGTATTTATTGGAAGAAAAATTGGCCTTTTGCTTTGGGATTAATATTATTTTTTATATGTGTATGGTACTTAACACGAATTCAGTTTTAAATGACTACAAATCTACAATTACAACAATTTAATTTTTTACTCGAGGGTAAAATAATTCCGTCTTTATCTGGAAATTATTTTAACTGTGTTAATCCTTCGAATGGCGACGTGTTTGCGCAAATTGCTGATGCGGATTCGATCGACGTTCAAATTGCTGTCAGTGCCGCACGCTTGGGCTTTGACCATGGGCGTTGGCCGCAGATGAGCATTACCGAGCGCGGTGCATATTTGATCAAGATCGCGGCATTGATCAGGGATAATGCCAAGGTATTGGCAGACTTGGAATGCGCTTCAACGGGCAAAACGATCAAACATACGACCTTTATTGACGTGCCAACGGCCGCTGAGACTTTTGAATATTTCGGTAATCTTTCAGGTAATTTCTTAAATGAAACGATGAAGAATTCTTCGTCGGTGTTATCGATCATTGAACGTGAACCCATAGGGGTTGCGGCCTTGGTCATTCCCTGGAATTATCCTCTGATCATGACGGCATGGAAATTGGCACCGGCCTTGCTTGCAGGCAATTGCGTTGTGCTTAAACCATCACCGGTTGCTTGTGCGTCTGTGATGTTCTTGGCCAAATTAGCTTCCCAGGCAGGATTGCCTAAGGGTGTTTTGAATATTATTGTTTCTTCCAAGACTGAAGTGGGCAAGGAATTGGTCAGTGCTCCTGAAGTAGATATGGTTTCATTTACAGGGTCGACCAAATCAGGGGAAGCGGTGATGGCTCTCGCTTCCCAAGGGGTCAAGAAATTGACCCTTGAGCTGGGTGGCAAATCACCGAATATTGTTTTTGCCGATTGTGATATGGAAGCAGCGCTTGGCGGCTCTTTATCCGCCATATTTATGAATCAGGGACAGATGTGCACGGCCGGCTCCAGGCTTTTGGTGGAAGAAAGAATATACCAAGAGTTCGTCGATAAACTGGTCGTTCGTGCCAAAGCTTTGAAGATAGGACCAGCTGATAATTTTGAAACGGAATTTGGTCCGTTGGTCAGTATCCAACAGCGGGATGCCGTGCTTAAATTTATTGAAAAAGGGAAACAAGAAGGTGCGAAGCTTGCTTGCGGAGGTAAAATCCCGGATATCAACGCCAAGGGAGCTTATTTGGAGCCCACGATCTTTATCAATGTGCGCAATTCCATGAGCATTGCCCAGGAAGAGATCTTTGGCCCGGTCTTGTGTGTCATTCCATTTACATCGGTTGACCAGGCTGTCCAAATTGCTAACGATACTAAATACGGTTTAGCGGCGATGATCTGGAGCAAGGATTTGGAAAAGGCCAATACCGTGGCCCGCCGCCTGCACTGCGGGACGGTTTGGATCAATACCTATGGGGCTTTCTTAAATGAAGTTCCCTTTGGTGGGTATAAACAAAGCGGTTACGGACGGGAATTGGGTTTGGCCGGACTTTTGGAATATACCCAATTAAAACATATTGCCACTGACCAGACGCCGGGAGGCAGGTCATTGGTTACAAGCTGGTTTTAAAAAATGAACGTCACGATAACTACAGGTAAGGAATTAAATTGGATCGTTACACTTGTGATGTCCATCTTTTTTGGATACATCGGTGTAGACCGTTTTATGATGGGCCAAGTGGGTTTAGGCTTGCTTAAGCTTTGCACCTTTGGCGGATTTGGGGTTTGGTGGCTCATCGATGTTATTTTGATCGCGACCCAATACCCGTTTAAACATGTCACGTGGATTTAAAATAAATAACGAGGAGGATCACATGATCAAGAAAGTCTTATTCTTAACACCGCCGCTCAAGGCTTGGGATTCGCACGGGAACCATAAAGCGTGCAATCAAATGCATGCCCAATTAGCCGCCTATATCCGTGAAAAAAAATTGGCTGACGTGGATGCTCTGGATTCCCGGGCCCTAAATCTGGATTGGGACGGTATGCTTGACTATGTCAAGAAAAGCAATCCGGATATCGTCTTTGTCGGCGAGCTTTTGCACTCAACCTGCGGAGCGGCTGTTATCTGGTATTTCAATGAAGGCTTGCGTATCATTAAGGAAGCAATGCCCCATGTGAAGACCGTTGCCGGTGGTTTGTGGTATTCCGGTGATTTTGAACGTCAACTGCGCCTTAATCCGACCATGGACTATGTCATGATCGGCGAAGCTGAATTGACGCTTGAGGATTTGATCAAAAGCATTAATGGATTAAGCCAGGTGAAGGAACGCGATATCCCAGGACTTGTTTCCCGTGCGAAGGACGGCACCATCGTACTGGGGCCCCATCGCGATCTGATCCCTGACCTGAATGTTCTGCCCATGCCTGCGTATGATCTGTTTCCGATGACCACCTATATCGGGCATACCTATTGGAAGCCGTTTGCGGAATTGATGACTTCACGAGGCTGTCCGGGGAAATGCCATTTTTGTTATGAATGGGCTTTGTACGACAGTCGGACCGCGACTAAGGATTTTACATCCTGGCGCGGGCTTTCCGGAAAGCGCATTTGTGATGAGCTTGACCTTTTGGAAAAGCAATACGGGATTAACACTATCGTTTTTCAGGACGATGCGTTTAATACCGATACAGCGGCGATGATCGAGTTTTGTGAGGAGAAGATCAAGCGCGGTAACAAGATCGACTGGGTCTGTTTAGGCCGTGCGGATCAATGGATCAGCCAGCACGATATCCTGCCGTTGATGAAGAAGGCCGGTTTGTTCCTGGCCTTGACCGGTGTTGAAGTTGAGGATGATATGACCCTTGGGAAAACCGGTAAAGGGGTGACCATTGCCCAGATCAAAAAAACGGTGCAGATCTTGCGCGAGAACGATATCGGCAGTGTGGGGACGGTTTTGATCGGTCTTAAGGAAGACACGGAAGCCAAGATCAAGGAACGCTTGCGTGTGGCTGATGAGATCGATTCTGATATTTTTGCTTTGGATTATTTAACGCCGGTACCGAATTCACCGGATTGGCGCTATGGCCTTAAAAAAGGATGGTTTGACCCGGACAAGATCGATCTTAGGGTCTGGGATTTTCAGCATCCTGTCATTCCGACAGATCATTTGACCGTTGAGGAAGTCGGCCGTTTAGGTTCCTGGTGCATGCGTGAATATTATTCCAAGCCTGAACGCATCCATCGCATCATGGAAAGCAATTACCATATCAAGGTCAAATTATGTGTCAGGGATTTTATGAACAATATTTCCAAGTGGGAAGCTAATTCTAGGGTCGAGGCTAATGCTTAGCCTACCAGGGGACATGTTCCCCGCGAAGCGGGGTACGTGTCCCCGAGCAGGTTGCGAGC
>CAZASA010000127.1:0-5416 GCA_964487685.1 uncultured Planctomycetales bacterium | reverse complement strand
AATGCCATCAAGTTTATCCAGGAACAGCTGCACGTCTATTTAGGGAAGATCAAATCAGCGGAGATCGCAAACCTTAAGGATAAGTTAGGCACCTTGTTGATCGATTCAACCGAAATGCATCCCCAGGTCAAGGAGTTAAGGGCCCAGATCGCCAAGAAAATGCAGGAGATCAAGGACAAGGGCCTGGAATACACCCCGGATATCAAACTTTCAGCGGAAACTACCAATCCCATGGTTTCCCAGATCCAGGAAGCTTTGACCAATATCGGCCAAAAAGCCCTGACACCGGCGACAGCGAATGATAACAATAACCCCGCTAATAATGAAAAAGAACTCTATAAGGTCATGCTCATGGACAAGATCGACACGGTCATGGCCCGTGACGTTAATGTCAATGAAAGCATTTACAATGAATTGCTCCAGCGCCTGGAAACGGCCAAAATAACACAACGCCTGCAAGCATCCAGCGAAGGGACAAAGTATACGATCATCGAGAATGCCAGGCTCCCGACAAGGCCTGTCAGGCCTGATAAATTCTTGGTATCTTTTATCGGATTAATGGTGGGGCTGGCTATCGGGGTTGCGCTTATATTTATGATGGAATTCCTGGATAATTCATTCCTGGATGCCCACGAAGCTTCAGCCTATCTCAAGGTGCCTTTGTTGGGGGCAATTTCCAAGATCTGCACCGTTGAATCGATCGAAGAACAACGGCAAACGCAAATTCATTTATTGTTTTGGTTGATAGCAGCTGGGGTATTATTGATCAGTTTTACGATCATGATCGCAAGTATCTTAAATTACCAGAGGTAAGACTATGTATAACAATTTTTATGGATTCAAAGAAAATCCTTTTAACCTGACGCCTAATTCAAAGTTCTTTTTCGCCAGCCACAAGCATTCGGAAGCTTTGGATAGCCTGGTCTATTCGATCAATCAGCGCAAAGGCTTTGTGGTCATTACCGGCGAGATCGGATCAGGCAAGACCACGGTTTGCCGGACCTTGTTAAGCAGGCTTGACCGCCATACGCAGGTAGCCCTTATTACCAACACTAATTTGAACAGCAAGGATTTGCTGATGATGGTCCTGGAAGATCTGGGTATTGAATTCTCCAATGGTTCGAAATCAAAATTACTTTCCCAGTTAAATACTTATTTGATCGACCAGATCAAACAGGACAATAATGTGGTCCTGATCATTGATGAAGCCCAAAATCTTAAGCCGGCAGTATTAGAAGAGATCCGGATGTTATCCAATCTGGAGACCGAGACTGAAAAGCTTATTCAGATCATCTTGCTCGGCCAGCCGGAACTCAAGCAAAAGCTGGCTTTAAGCCAGTTGGAACAATTGCGTCAGCGTGTTGCTGTATATTTCCATCTTTCTCCGTTAACCGAAGGCGAAACCAAGGAGTATGTACAGCATCGCCTGAAGATCGCCAGCGGCACTGACCATCAATATATGACAGAGGAAGCCTTACAGTTGATATTTAAATTCTCCAATGGTGTTCCAAGGCTTATCAATCAAATTTGCGATAATGCCTTTTTAACTGGTTATGTCGCGGAAGCAACTGTCATTGATGAGCAGATCATGAAAGAAGTGATCGGGGAGTCCCCGATGGAACAATTTGGGAAGCAAAAAACGAAAGAGTACGCATGAGCCAAATATCAAAGGCTTTAAGAAAAGCGCAAGAATTAAGGGAAAATATTCCCAACCCCCAAGAGGTGTTCACGTTACCGGTGACGGAAGCTCCCGCGGTAAAGTCTTCGTACGTTGAAACACCACCACCAAAGAAGAATTCCATGGCCACCCTGGCCATTGGGACATTAATGGCAGTTTTGATCAGTCTGACAGCGTTGGTACTGGTAATGCTGATCATGGAATCAAAACAAAATAAGACAATTGCGCTGGAAAATACCATCAAGTCACAGAACAAGAAGATCAATGAATTGATCAGTGAAGTCAATAATTCCAAGAACATGACTGACAGTCAGATCAAGAAGATCCAAAAACGTTTAAATGAAGAACATGATTATGTCATTGACCGGGTTAATGGGCTTAATGCTAACATCAAAGATAATTATAATAATTTTAAAGATGCCCTTATTGATGATAAGCAGGAGATCGACACTTTTAATGACCTGACCAAGAGACTCCAGCAAAAAATTGAGTCTTTAACAGTGGCAAACACCCAGGGACAAACAGCAACCATTCCTGCGGGTAGTAATTAAAAGGGAAAGCAAGTTATGGGTAAAATAACAGACGCACTTCAAAAAGCAGCTAAGGAGCGGTTAGGGCGCCTGGACAAGGCGATCAAGATCCAGGAACAAAAACAATTTGTGGCACGTAAAATGAAAGATTCAAAGGTGGATGCCCGCCTGATCCCTTATTTTGACCCTAAATCCATCGTTTCAGAACAATATAAGAGCTTGGTGACCAATCTCCTTTCTTTAAATAAGGGCAAACCGCCGCATGTCATTGTGATCACGTCTTCTATAGCATCAGAAGGCAAGTCGGTCACGGCCTTGAACCTGGCCATTACCTTGTCCCATGCCATCCAAAAACCAAAGATCTTGCTGATCGACGCGGACATGCGCAAGGGAAAGATAATCAGTTATTTGGGTGTCGGGGAGCATAAGGGGTTAAGTGAGTATTTGACCGGTGAAGCCTCCTTGGAAGATATCATTTTTAATATTGATATAGAGCATTTGAATTTTATTGCTTGCGGGGCAGTGGCATCCCATCCGGCGGATATCCTGGCCTCCTCAAGGATGAAGGACCTCTTAAGGGACCTGCGGACACAATATGATTATATTTTGATCGATACGCCTCCGGTCATCCCGGTCACTGATTCTGCCATTCTTGGCGCAATAGCGGACGGCGTTATCCTGGTCATCAAGGCAGGGGAGACCCAGCGCGGGATCATCGGCCGTTCCTGCGAACTGCTTAATCAAGCCCACGCCAAGATCATCGGGCATGTGTTAACGGGCATCGAATACTTCGTCCCCAATTATATCTACCGGTATTTATAAAACACAAGAAAAGGAAAATTACATGAGCAAGTATTTGATCACAGGCGGGGCAGGTTTTATTGGTTCAAGCATTGCCCAGTATTTAACCAAACAGGGGCATTTTGTCCGTGTGCTGGATAATTTCTTTTCGGGTAAAGAGGAGAATTTGGATTTTGCCGCGGGATTGGGCAAAGATAAATTTGAACTTATCCGCGGGGACATCACCAACCCTGCTGACGCCGATAAGGCATGCCATGGGATGGATTATGTACTTCATCAGGCGGCATTACGTTCTGTCCCCAAATCTTTGGATGACCCGTTAAGTTATAACAGGGTCAATATTGACGGCATCCTGACCATGCTTCAGGCGGCATCTAAACACAAGATCAAAAGGTTTGTTTTTGCCTCATCAAGCTCTATATACGGTAATACCACTAATTTCCCTGAAAAGGAAGATCATCTGCCGCTGTTGATATCTCCCTACGCCTTAAGTAAACTTGCCGGCGAGTATTATTGCCGCATCTTTTCTGAGTTTTTTGGAGTTGAGACCGTGGCCCTTCGCTATTTTAATGTCTTTGGCCCCAAGCAAGCCCTGGACGATGAATATGCGGTGGTCGTTCCCAAATTCATCCATTGTATCTTAAATGACCAGCCGCCGCCGATCTTTGGAACAGGCCTGCAATCCAGGGATTTTACCTATATTGAAAATGTCATCTCCGCCAATATTTTGTCAGCCACGACACCGGGGATCAAGCATGAAGTGTTTAATGTTGCCAATGGCAAGGACAATACGGTCCTGGAATTGGTGGCCGTGTTAAATAAGATCATCGGCAAGAATATCCAGCCCAAATTACTGCCTGTGCGGGCAGGGGATGTGTTCAGGACCAGTGCGGATATAAGCAAGATCCAGCAAAAGATCAAATACCAGCCGTTGGTCAGCTTTGAGGACGGATTAAAATCAACGGTTGAGTATTTTAAGAAAAAGTTCAATAAATAAGCATGTTCACCAAAAGGCGTCCCACAAGGACGCTTTTTTGTTTTATGGGGTTTAATTATGTTCGAAGCCTTAAAAGAACTGATCAAATACCGTGACCTGTTTTACATGTTGACCCTGCGGGACATCCGTATCCGTTATAAACAAGCGGTGATGGGCTTTATGTGGGCCATTTTTATGCCCATCGTTGCGGTAGCGGCCGGCATCCTGATCAAACAAGCCATGGCCTCTGCTTCCGGCCATGCGGTGGATATGGTGGGTATTGTATCCATCTCAGTCAAGGTGCTTCCGTGGACATTCTTTATCAGTTCCATCCGTTTTGCGGTGCAGAGCCTGGTTGGTAACAGCAATTTGGTGACCAAGATCTATTTTCCAAGGGCCGTATTGCCCCTGGCATCCATTGCCGCGTGTTTATTCGATCTGGCCATTTCCGCCGCTATTTTGACCCTGATCCTGTGTTTTGTGCACTTAGGGGTAAGTATCAATATTTTATGGGCGCCCCTGATCATCTTATTTTTAGTTTTGTTTACCACCGGCCTGGGACTTCTGTTGGCCGCGGCCAATTTGTTTTTCAGGGATGTTAAATATGTTGTTGAGATCATCTTAATGTTTGGGATCTTTTTTACCCCGGTCTTTTACGATGCAGATACTTTTGGCCACCTAAGGACCTTTATGTTGTTAAACCCCATGGGCAGTATTTTGGAAACATTAAACCAGGCCATTGTCTTAAAGCATATGCCCAATGCGCATTGCTTGCTCTATGCGGGAGTAAGTTCAATTGCCATGTTTTGTATCGGGATGATCGTATTTCATAGCAGAGAACAATTTTTTGCAGAAAATATTTAATTTAAGGGCATGATGAAAAACGCGGTTGAATTCCATCAGATTTGGAAAAAATTCAGGAAGGGCGAGAAATTCGCTTCTTTAAGGGATTCTATTCCTCATTATTTTAGAAATTTGAAACTTCATCACAAGGAAATTACCCTTGATGACGATGAATTTTGGGTTGTTAAAGACCTTAATTTCAGCATCCCTAAAGGCCAAGTCGTGGGTATTATGGGACCTAATGGTGCCGGCAAAAGTACCATCTTAAAACTACTTTCCAGGATCATGAGCCCCACTAAGGGAAAAATGACCATTAATGGCCGGATCTCCGCCTTGATCGAAGTGACAGCAGGTTTTCATCCGGAACTGACAGGTCGGGAGAATGTCTATTTGAATGGCACTATTTTAGGGATGAAGAGAAGGGAGATCGACCGGAAATTTGATGAGATCGTTGCTTTTTCCGAGGTAGAAGAATTTATTGATACACCGGTCAAACGTTATTCTTCAGGCATGTATTCACGCCTGGGATTTTCCGTAGCTGCCCATATGGACCATGAGATCCTGATCGTCGATGAGGTGCTTTCAGTC
>CAZASA010000126.1:1078-5416 GCA_964487685.1 uncultured Planctomycetales bacterium | reverse complement strand
GTGACAGTCGAGGGGAAATTCAGGCCATCTGCGAGCAGAAAGATGCCTCTCCGCTGCAGGATAAGATCAAAGAGATCAATGTCGGAGTTTATTGTTTCAAGTCGAAAGATCTTTTCGAAGCTTTAAAAAGGGTCGAATTAAACCCCGGTAAAAAAGAATTTTATTTGACGGATGTCGTTGGATTGCTATTAGCTCGCGGTAAAAACGTCACGACTTTTACAACGCCGGATGAAACATCCGCCTTTGGGATCAATACCCGTGAAGACTTAACCGTTGCCCAGGCCATTATCCGTCGAAGGATATTGTCAGGGCATATGCTGGCCGGAGTGACGGTCATTGACCCGTTGACGACCTTTATTGAGGCAGGAGTGACGATCGGCAGGGACACGGTGATCCATCCCATGACGGTCATTCATACGGATGTGCGGATCGGGAAGAATTGCTCGATCGGACCTATGGCCCATATCCGTCCCGGCACATCGATCAGTAACGGGGTTGAGATCGGCAATTTTGCGGAAGTATCAAGGACCTCGATGGGGTCAGGGGTTTTTCAAAAACATTTTTCATTTTTAGGCGATGCCACGGTGGGCCAAGGGGCGAATATCGGCGCCGGGGTGGTGACAGCGAATTTTGACGGTATCAACAAGAATAAGACAGTGATCGGAGCGCAGGCGTTCATCGGTTCAGATGCGATCCTGGTCGCACCCAACAAGATAGGCGCCAAGGCGATCGTCGGGGCGGGTTCAGTGGTGGCTCGGGGCAAGAATATTCCAGCCGGGATGGTTGCTGTAGGTATTCCGGCGCGTGTTATCAAGAAAAGATCGTAATCATAAATTTAAGCAGTTTGAGAGGAACATCATGAGAAAATTATCAGTCTTGGGCGGGAATGCAAATCCTTCCTTGACATCAGAGATCTGTAAGAAGCTGGGGATCAAGCAAACGGAAGTTTTTGTCGGGCGTTTTAGCGAAGGCGAGATCCGCGTCCATATCAAGGAAAATATCCGCGGGCAGGATGTTTTTATTGTTCAGCCGACCTGTCCGATGGTCAATGAAAATTTGATGGAACTGCTGATCATGATCGATGCCGCCCGTCGGGCATCCGCCGACAGGATCACGGCTGTTATCCCGTATTACGGCTATGCCCGTCAGGACCGCAAAGACCAGCCGCGGGTGCCGATCACGGCAAAGCTCGTGGCTAATTTGATCGTTGCCTCCGGGGCCAATCGTGTATTGACGATGGACCTGCATGCCAGCCAGCTGCAGGGCTTCTTTGATATTCCGGTCGACCATTTGTACGCGATCAATGTTTTGTCCGAGTATTTCAAGGAACGCAAGATCGATGACCTGGTCATTGTGTCCCCGGACGTCGGCGGTATTAAAATGGCGCGGGCTTATGCCAACCGTTTACGGGCGGCCCTGGCCATCGTTGATAAACGGCGCACCTCACCGGACAAGACCGAGGTTTTGCATATATTGGGCGATGTCAAGGACAAGAACGTGGTGATCGTGGATGATATCATTGCCACGGCAGGGTCCCTGGTCGATGCTGTCAATGCCCTCAAGAATTTTGGCGCTAAAGGTATCTACGCGGCGGCAAGCCACGGGGTATTATCCGGACCCGCCAAGGAGAGGATCATTAATTGCAAGGAATTACTTGAGGTGGTCGTCACCAACAGTATTCCCTTAAAAGACGGGGCACAGAACCCTAAAATAAAACAATTGTCGATCGCACCGCTTTTGGCCGAGGCCATTGTCCGCACCCATAACGCGGAATCGATCAGCAGTTTATTCGAAGAAATAAGAAATTAATAACAATGAAGAGGTAATCAAATGGAACAAATTAATTTTGACGTACAACTAAGAAAAACCACAGGATCTGCCAGGGCCCGTCAGGTGCGCCGTTCGAATTTGATCCCCGGCATCGTTTACGGCGGAGATTCCAAGCCAACGACCATCCAGGCCGACCGCAAGGCCTATGACCGCATTTACCGCCAGCATATCGGCGAAAGCCTGATCTATCATCTTAATCTGGTTGATGAAGGCAAGAAGGTCTCGGATTTCCCGGCGATCATCAAGGATATCCAGCTGCATCCGGTCACTGATGAAGTCATTCACATTGATTTTAACCGTATTTCCCTTGATAAAGAGATCGAGATCAAGGTCAAGATCCTTCCCAAGGGCGAGGCCATTGGCGTCAAGCGCGATGGCGGTACCTTGGAGCATTTGATGTGGGAACTTGAAGTTATCTGTTTACCGACCCATATCCCGCATCATTTGGAAGCTGACGTTACTAATTTGGGTGTTCATGATTCACTATTTGTCAAAGACCTGGTATTGCCTGCAGGTGTGCGTACCAAGCAAGACCCTGAATCCGTGATCATCACCGTCGCCGGTTCCATGCGTGAAGAAGTAGCTGCTCCTGCTCTTGAAGGTGAAGCCGCAGCCGCAGGGACTGAGCCTGAAGTTTTGAAGGAAAAGAAGAAGGAAGAGGGTGCTGACGCTGCCGCTGGTAAGGCTGCAGGTCCGGCTGCCGGGGGTGCCAAGAAGGCTGAAGCTCCCAAAAAAGATGATGCTAAAAAATGAGGAAGTTGATCGTAGGCCTTGGGAATCCCGGGGAGCAGTATGGCCTAAACCGTCATAATTTAGGCTTTATGGTCCTTGAAAACTTAGGGATAAAACTTAAGTCTAAAGGGCATGTTTCCGCGAGTAGTCAGGGATTCATTTTTAAGGCAGTGATTGAAAGTATTGAATGTTCTTTGTTGATGCCGATGACCTATATGAACGATTCGGGGTTGTCTGTCAAAAAACTCGCGGACAGGCAGGGAATGGCCCCGGAAGATATCTTGGTCGTTTGCGATGATCTTACTCTTTCCTTTGGAACAATGCGCCTGCGGCCTTCGGGTTCTGCCGGCGGCCATAATGGTCTGAAGTCTATTATTAAGGAATTAGGGTCTGATCAATTCGCCCGGCTAAGGATGGGGATCGACAGCCCCAAGAACGCGGCTGATACCGTGGATTATGTTCTGTCAAATTTTACTCCGGCTCAGAAGAAAGCCCTGCCGGATTTTATTAATAAGGCGCTGGATTGTGTCACATGCTGGGTGACCGAAGGTGCCAATGTTGCCATGAACATCTATAACAAAAAGGACCAACAATGAACAAGTATGAATTAGTTTATATTGTCGACGCTCATGCGCCGCAAACTACCAAGGATGAGATCGCCAAGCAGGTGGCTGATTCCTTGGTCAAGACTGAGATCAAATTAGTCAACAGCCAATTATGGTTAGACCGCCATAAAATGAGCTTTCCCATCCAAAAGATCGCGGAAGGGTCGTATTATCTGTTGAACCTGGAAGCTAAAAGTTCCAGCATCGCCAAATTGCAGAGTATCCTGCGCATCAACGAACAGATCCTGCGTTTTTTGACTGTTAAAGTGGATGCTCAAGAAAGCTTGAATAAAGCTCTGTAAGGAGAGGGGAATACAATGGCCAGTTTAAACAAAGTTTTGCTGATCGGAAATTTAACCAAGGACCCGGAATTGCGTTACACGCCTAACGGAACGGCCGTGACCAATTTACGTATCGCCGTCAACCGAAAATTCAAGGACCGCACCGGGGAATTGAAAGAAGATACCTGTTTTATCACGGTAACAGCGTGGGACAAACAGGCGGAGATCTGTAATCAATATTTACAAAAAGGCCGAGCTGTCTTTGTTGAAGGGATCTTACAAAGCCGTTCTTGGGAAACAGGTGATGGTCAAAAACGAAGCACGATCGATGTGCGGGCAGAGCGGATACAGTTCCTCGGTGCTCCGGTCAAAACCGAAGCCACAGGCAATACTGAACCAGCAGCCAAAGATACCGGTGATCAGGACACAGTGATATCACCGGAAGATATAGCTTGGGAGGAATAAGATGGAGCGAAAATTCACTAAAAAGCGCGGTGCTACAGATAGAAAACCATTTAAAAAAGATGGTGATAATAGTTCGTTCGGCGGCAGGGACGGCGGAGCTCGCCGGGGCCCAAGGCCTCCGCGTATGTCCATCCCCAAAGGGACGGAGATCAATTATAAGAACATCGCGTTTTTGCAAAAATGCCTGACCGAACGCGGGAAATTGTTTTCCCGCCGTTTGACCTCTGCCAGTGCCACCCAGCAGAGGCAGATCACTATCGCGGTGAAACTAGCCCGCTTCTTGGGGCTTTTATCGGTGGGATCTTCAAAAAGAAAGTAAGTTTTGTTATGGATTCCCGCTTTCGCGGGAATGACGAACAACTGTGAGTGTCGGGAATGACGAACAACTGTGAGTGTCGGGAATGACGAACAACTGTGAGTGTCGG
>CAZASA010000126.1:0-978 GCA_964487685.1 uncultured Planctomycetales bacterium | reverse complement strand
GAATGACGACCAATGAATAGGGAAAAAATATGAATATTATCCTGATGGAAAATGTAGACAAGTTGGGCCAGGTCGGCGATGTCGTTAAAGTAAAAAACGGCTATGCCCGCAATTATTTATTACCGCGCCAATTGGGTATGCCGGCGACGGAAGGTAATATCAAGCGTATTGAAAAGGAAAAGGCCAAACGCTTGGCCTTGTGCGAGCTGGAGAAGCAGGAAGCCCAGCAAAAAGCCGATATTTTAAGCAAGGTCTCCATAACGATCGCTGTTGAGGTCAATGACCAGGAAAAACTTTACGGGGCGGTCTCGGAAACTGAGATCCTCTTGGCCCTGGAAGCTGAAGGCCACAAGATCGAAAAGAAGGCCCTGGTCCTTGAAAAACCTGTCGATGATCTGGGTATTTTTGAGATCGGTGTCAAATTTCATCCGCAAGTGATCGCCAAAGTCCGCTTGTGGGTCACGAAAAAAAGCTAAAATAAAAGGCCTCCATGGAACAGCAAACGATCAGGGTCCCTCCCCAGAATATCGACGCTGAAAAAGCGGTTTTGGGGGCCATGATGATCTCCGAAGAAGCTATCGGGGTGTCCATTGAACACCTCGATAGCTTTTATTTTTACGAGACCACCCACCAAAAGATCTTTGATGCCGTGCGTGAGCTCTATGCCCAGCGCAAGAGGGTTGACATCATTACCCTTTCTGACTGGCTTAAGAACACCGGGCAGTTAGAGAGCCTGGGCGGCCTGTCTTACCTGTCCCAATTGGCGGATTTTGTCCCCACCGCGGCCAATGCGCAATATTACATCGACATAGTTAAGGAAAAAGGCATTCAGCGCCAGCTTATTAAAAATGCCACGGAGATCATCTCGAAAAGTTATTCCGTTAATGTGGACATCGATGAATTGGTTGATTCAGCGGAACAGCTGATCTTTGAAATTGCCGATGCCAAACAAAAGCAGCAGGCCGTCCATATCAAGGA
>CAZASA010000125.1:0-5476 GCA_964487685.1 uncultured Planctomycetales bacterium | reverse complement strand
TGTAAACATTGGCAAAACTTATTAAATTGATTTGGACAATAGATTGTCAAAGAACAAAACAAAATGCACTTCCAAAGCTTCTCGAAAGGTTCAATAAGAATATCAGATTAATTAATGATGTCAAGGAATTATTTTAACTATTCTTATAAGGGCTTAAGATATTGAAAAACCACATCTTAGCGACGAAGACTAAAACCATCCCAACACCCGGTGTTAGGAAGACTATCCTTCCTAACACCGGGTGTTGAGCAGGTCGAGTAAGTTTTCACCTAAAATAAGATTTCTTTGCTCTTGGGATAATATCCCCTGGCTGATAATACCCAAGGAATCTTTAAAATTCTGGTTGGCCGGAAAATCACTTCCCCATAGTATATGCGCCGTGTCCGTCATTTCCAAAGCTGTCTGCAAGGCTCCGCCGGAACGCGTACCGCTCATGTCAAAATATAAATTTTTAAAATACTCGCTCGGGACCTTCCCTAGATCTTTAACAAAATTTCTCCGACGCAGCATATTATAAGTCGTATCAAAACGCTCTTTGACAATAGGCAAAACACCGCCAAAATGGGCAAAGATAAATTTGGTTTGAGCGTGCTTGGCAAACACCCCGGCCATCATCATTTTTCCGATGCACATCGAAACATCAAAGACATATTCAAGCACTGGGCTTAGCAGCGGGTCTTGCACGCGTTCTTGGCCGATAGGATTCATGATCTGGGGATGGACATGGACCGGCATGTTATGCTGGCTCGCAAATTCAAAGACTTCATCAAATATTGGATCGTCTAAATATTTACCTTCGTAGCTCGACGCTAATGATAATACTTTAAGTCCCAGATCCTTGATCCGCTTCAATTCATCTTTCAATGCAGTTGAAGAATCAGGAGGTATAATTCCTCCACCAATAAAACGTCCTGGATGCGCCTTGACTAATTCAGAAATTTTTTGATTATAGACCTTACATAAGGGAAGCCAACCGCCCATGTTTAGATGGGCATCGCTGGTAGGATATAACAACACGGATTGGTCTATATGATACTCATCCATTAAACGCAAATGCTTATCGGCATCAGACCAATGCTCTTTAAAAAATGCGGTATTTGCAGCCACTTCAGGCGGCATATAATGGCTATGCGCGTCGACTGTCATGGTTCTAACAACTTGCTTTCTTTCAGGATCTTCTCGGTTTCCGCCAGGGCTTTGAGCAATTGGGGCAATAGATGAACATTGATCGTGACCCCTTTGGCTGTCGGCACCATTTGATCCGCCCCCTGAGAGATGGTCCAAATACGGACATCCACCAGGTCATTGCCCTTGAATTCGCGGATCCCTACCCGGACTTCCTGAAACTTGTTTTTGGAAAACACTGCTACGGTTTGATCCATAAGATCACCCCCTGTCATTCCCGCGAAAGCGGGAATCCATTTTAAAACTTACTTCGCCTGCGTCTGCTTATAATCAATAACTGGCTTGGTCCAAGTGGTTAATTGATTGATCACAGCTATCTCTAATGGACACGCATTAGCCGGCACTGACAAGGCAAAGCTTACCATGTCCGCAACAGCCACTGGATCCATCAAACGGTCGCGCTGTTCCTGGGCAACATCCTTGAGATGATCTGTCAGGTCAGAAGCCACCACACCCGGCAATAAGGAAGTCACCCTAATATTATGCTCACGCATCTCCCAAAAAAGACCCTTGAGAAATGCCCGTAGCCCCATTTTCAATGAACTATAAACCAGGAAAGTACGCGGAAGCGGATCACAAAGGGTTGAACCTGAAACTACATTGATCAAATGCCCGCTTTTACGAGCAACCATGTCAGGAACAACCAATCGGATCAAACGCACGTAGCCTAAATAATTTGTATTAGCCAACTTTTCAAATTCTTCAATGGGCTGAAGATGGAATAGATGCTGGCTGGAAACCCCGGCGACGTTGATCAAAATATCAATTTGCTTAAAATGCGCCTTGGCCTTTTCGACCAAATTCTGAAGATCATCTAACTTGCTAACATCAGAAGGAACACCGATAGCATCAATACCATACTTATCTTTCAAATGATGCACCACTTCATCTAGTGGACCTTTCGTACGGGCAGCCAAGACCAAGCTAGCCCCATGCGAAGCCATCCGAGTCGCCACCGCCTTCCCGATCCCCCGGCTAGCCCCCGTGATCAAAACCACCTTCCCTTTTAAATCAACCTGAACGTGTGACATAAATTTCCTTTCATTAAACCTTCCCAACACCCGGTGTTAGGAGAACTCCTAACACCGGGTGTTGAGGTGGTTACTTAGCAGCCAACGCTTCTGCCTCAATAACCTGCTTAAAAATCTTCATATTATCCAACGAATGCTTGTTAATGAAACCCTCAATTTGCTCGGCCGTAAACTTGGTAAACTTAGGGTCCATTTCGAAATCCTGGATCCATGACATCTTAATGCCTTCTGGATATTCCGTATAATACCAAACGATCTTCATATACTTAAAAGGAAACATCGGCTCCCAGCGCTGGGCGTAGGCGAATTTTAATTCCTTAAATAACCAGCGCTTAGATACCCACGACTTCTTGTCCTCGTCGGTCAAGCGAAAGGTGATTTCATTCCCCTTGCGTTCCAGCACATCGGCGCTGGCATATTCCTTGCCAAAAAGTTCTGTCCATCGTTCGATTTTATTAGAAATATCAAAAACCAATTCATATGGCGCATTAATAACAATCGAATTAACCGTATGTCCCATATTTATCCTTTCTTCATTATTACCCTGGTAATTTACCAAAAGTACTCAGATACATTTGGCTAAAAATGATTAAAACAACAAATACAATCAAGCACATTATGCCTAAAAAAATAAAAAGAATGCCATTTTTATACAAAGATTTGTCTTTGTTTTGTTTATAATTTTGAAACGATGTAAAACTAAGATAAGAAAACGTAATAATCAAAGCTAAAAGAACAATGTATAAAATTGGCAAAAACATGATTAATTTCCCTTTTGATGTATCGTATCTTTTTTAAACTTCAGCCAAGGTAAAAATATATTGATAAATAATCAATATGTGTTAATATATAATCATTAGTGCCCCGGTGGTGTAATGGATAGCATACTACTCTGGCTGAGATTGAGGAGCAGGTTCAAATCCTGTCTGGGGCACTTTAGGCTTTAAGAATTGAGCCAGAGCAATTTTTAAAGCCGACTCTTTAAACTACTTGCAAAGAACATTGATTCTGTTATACTTTAAGTAACATCCTCAGCCAGAGTAGAATTTCGTTAGGCCGCGATTACTCGCGGCCTTTCTATTTATAGGATTGCTACCACTCTACTCCATCCCGCTCCAGCATTTTTCACCTTAACAGGTAAACAACTCACCGTAAAACCATATGGTTTCGGTATAGCACCTAAATTGCCCAAGCGCTCCATATGGCAATATTCGCGTTTGCGGCCAAGGAAGTGGCAGGGCCAGATCTTGGCTTTTTCTTTGGTAGTCAGGAATTCTTTGAACATCAAAAAGCATGGACGGTCCAATCCTATCGTATCAATGCCCATCATTTTGATGCCATGATCCAATAAATATTCTACTGCATCGGGAAGACATCCAACATATTTATTCACATAATCATCAGTGCCTAAAAGCTTGTCCCCACCGGTATAAAGAAGCACGATATCCATAGGTTTTAACTTATAATTGATCTTTTCAAGAGCCGCGATGACTTCTTTTTTACCGATCGCATCAGGAAATTTCAAGTGGGTAAAATCCAAGCAAACGCCGGGTCCATAGCACCATTCCAGGGGCACATCCATGATCTGCTTGGCAGGTTTGCCTTCGCAGGTTGAACCATAATGAAATGGCGCATCCACATGGGAACCCATATGTACGGAAGAATTGACCACTTCCAAGGATAGCATTTCCCCTTCAGGAATTTCATCGGCAGTAGCCACTCGCTCACCCTTGTCAAAACGCTCTTGCCCACCCGGCTGTTTAGACATCACCACCCAATTAAAATGCTCCACACCAGCCTTGTGCGTGATACGTTCAATGGTGGCGGCATGAGTTTCAACTAAGGTGTCATCGATTGGCAAAGATATATCTATAATTTTCATAAGTAACTCCAACTACTGCGGGTCCTGGCTCATCCTGCCATTCAGGTGCTCCTGCGAGCAACTGCGAGTGTCGGTTAATCCGACCGAGCAGAATCGATTATCTCAGCTGCCTTGAAATCTGGTTTCCCTAAATAGGTCCGGCCACCCTTGCCGTGCGCTCCTGAATGTCAGTCCTCGCCACCCGCCGAAATTAACTAATTCTTGCTTTCAATATTCCAACAATATCATTAAAAGAAAATGTCTTTTTAAGTTCTCCATCTTTAAGTGTGATACCTAATTCTTTTTTGATCACAACTGAAATTTCTACCATTTCCGTCGAGTCGATCCCCAGCGATTCATCTAATTTGGCACCCGGAATGATCTCGCTTTCTTTGATATCAATGACTTTCTTCAAGATAGATTTAAGTTTGTTTTCAATTTCAATTTGGGTGTTCATTTGTTCTCCTTTACCTCCACAACACCCGGTGTTAGGAATTCTCCTAACACCGGGTGTTGAAGTTAGATTTTCTTTTGCAAAATTAATACACAATTGATCCCGCCGCGGCCGCGGTTGATGATCATGGCGTTTTTGATCACTTTCTCCTGGGCCTTATTTGTGCAATAATTCAGGTCACACGCAGGGTCAGGCGTTTCATAATTAATGGTTGGCGGCACCATATTATGCTCCATAGCCAAGACAGTCGTGATCACATCCAAAACACCGCTGGCTCCCAGCATGTTCCCATAAATCGATTTGGGTGCCGAGACGATCACCTTTTTAGCATAGTCACCAAACACAGTCTTGATCGCCTTGGTTTCCGAAGCATCCCCAATTTGACTGCCTGCCCCATCGGCACAAATATAATCAATATCTTTAGGCGATAAACCGGCATCATCCAAAGCGATTTTTATGGCCCGGCCTAATTGCAAACCGTCATCGCTTGGCTCAATACGGTTAACGGCATCGGTGGTAGTGCCATAACCAATGATATTGGCATAAACATGTACGCCCTCACGCTTGGACAATCTTGATTGAGGCTCTAAAGTTAATACTCCTGCACCCTCGGCAATGGCCAAGCCGTCACGATTTTTATCAAAAGGCCTGTACGCACGTTGAGGATTATCATTATTACCCGTCAGCATCCCGGAAGTATTACAGCACAATAAGGCATAGGGCGTCACCGGAGCTTCCATACCGCCGGCCAAAATAAAATCACACTTACCTCGATTGATCGTACGCGCCGCGTAACCGATCGCCATTAAAGAAGATGCCCGGTCTGCTACGATCGTTTTACTAAAACCTTTGATCCCATAATTAATTGAAATTTGCCCTTGAGGTGCGGCCGGAAACCAAGCTGACGCCATAAAGGGGCTCACCCCTTCACGTCCTTCCAAATAC
>CAZASA010000124.1:0-5614 GCA_964487685.1 uncultured Planctomycetales bacterium | reverse complement strand
CGGCTTATAAAGATCGATGACCTTACCCACCAAGATCAAAGCTGGAGGTTTTAGGCTTTGGGCCTGTACCAGGCCTTCAATCGTTGAGATCGTGCCTTTGGTGACCTGTTGAAGAGGTTTGGTGCCATTGGCTATGACCATCACCGGTGTGTCCCTGGTTAAGCCAGCCTTCTTTAACGAAGCAAGAATAATATTTAATTTTGAAAGTCCCATCAAAAAAACATAAGTATCTGCCTGGGGAATGGCCACTTCTTTAGGATCGCCCTTATATTCATCTTCTTCGTGGCCGCTAAGAAAAGCAACGGATGAGGCGATCCCTCTTGCTGTTAATGGCACTCCCAATGAAGAAGGAATACCTGTGGCAGAACTGATGCCGGGAATGACTTCAACGTCAATATGATACGAGCGCAAATAATTGATCTCATCCGCCCCGCGTCCAAATATCAACGGATCACCACCTTTTAGGCGGACCACATTTTTTCCGGCAAAAGCTTTTTCCCTTAGCATGCGATTAAGATCATCCTGGGAAAGTGAATGCTCACCTTTGCGTTTGCCGACATAAACATGTTCTGCCTGAGGCGCATATTTAAGTAAACTTGCATCAACTAAAAAATCATAAAATACACAATCAGCACGCTCGAGGGCTTTGATACCTTTAAGGGTGATCAATTCCGCATCCCCCGGGCCGGCACCTGTCAAATAGACCATGCCATAATGCTGGCGAACATCAATACATTTAAACAATCCCTTCAAGGCATGGTCCCCGCGGCGGCCAACCACCGCTAACTGGCCTTGAAGCGGCATGCCTTCCCAGGGAAATATATCTTTTATTTCATTCTCCAGGCCCAATCTTTTTAAAGCACAAGCTGCAACCACGATCCCGTCTACTTTAGATTCCTTGATCAATTGTATTCTCTCTTGGATGGTCCCCCGGATATTGACGATATCAAGATCAGGACGCATTTGATGGATCTGCTTTTGGCGCAGTACACTACTGGTGCCGACCTTGGCTTTAGATGGCAGGTCTTTCCAAAAACACTTTCCTACCCAAGCATCGCGGGAATCTAACCCACGAGTTAAAGCATAAATATCTAAATTCGGATTTAATTGTTGGGGCAGATCTTTAGCGCTATGGATCGCAATATCCGCTTTACTTTCAAGCAAGGCCTGGTCAATGGTATCTGTAAAGAAATCATCCCTGCTTTCGGTTAAAGGGGTTGTTTTATCCGTATCCCCGGTTGTTTCAAATTTAAGGACCTGGTGAGCAAACTCCGTGCCTTGGGCTTTCAAATCTAGGACTATTTCCTCAATTTGAGCTAAAGCCAGAGGGCTTGAACGGGTGGCAATCCTGATCGTTTGCGGCATGTTGGTTATTATACAAGACCCGGATTCATTAACCAAAGGAAATTAGATCAGCACAAACTTGTCAACCACATATTGGGAAAACGGGAAGGAACAGGTAAAAGCCGGCGAAACGGCATTGAGGACATGCACGCTGCGGTGGTCCCCTTCGATCACAAAATCCTGGACCAAACTCAAGGTCTTTTTATCCAATAATTGGGCCCTGATCCCCGGCATCGTCCATTCAGTAAACCCTTTAGGATCAATATATTTGACCATGGATTGAGCGAGCGATATGAAATATTCCTTGGTGTATTTGCGCATTTCCTCATGGGCCAGGGAACGGAATTTGGAAGCATTGGTCACATATAATTTGGCCTCATGATACAAAATTTCAGCCATTTCATTCAAGGAAAAATTATGCTTGGAATCATAATTCTCCCGCCAAAGGGCCGGAATGGCCGTAGGCCCGATCTTGATATCACCATGCACCGTTTTTGTGTAGTGAACGCCCAAGAAAGGGTTGTTTAAATTTGGAACGGGATAAATATTAATATTAATATCTGTTTTATTCTTTGTATATTTTAAATATAAACCTTTAAAAGGGATCATGGTATATTTAAATCCAAATCCAAAATCCTGGGCAATGCGATCAGCGTACAATCCGGCACAGTTAATGATCTTACCCGCCTCAAAATCACCCTGATCTGTCTTGACGATATCTATACTATGACCTAAATATTTCGTATTAAAAGAAAATTCGACCCCCACCTTAAGCAGGTCTGCCTTAAGCGCAAGACAAACTTCCTTGGGATCAATGCTAGCGGTGTCAGGAGAATATAGAGCACGTTTATAGATCTTGGCATTGGGTTCAATATCAAATGCTTCGGCCTCATCGATAAGGCGAACATTAGAGCCGTTCTGTTTCCCCCTATGCAAAAGCTTGATCAATTGGCCGAATTCATAGTCATTTTGAGCGATCACGATCTTGCCGCATTCATTCAAGCCCAAACCTTTGGCCTTGACATAGGCCTTCATGGCTCGGTTACCTTCAACGGTGAATTTGGCTTTAAGGCTATCTGATGTGTAGTAAAAACCTGCATGCAAAACGCCGCTGTTGCGTCCTGAGGCATGCTGAGCTTCTCCTGATTCCTTATCAAGGATCAAGATACTTGAATCCGGCCTGCGGTTCTTGATGGCATAGGCAACCGTCAAACCTATGATCCCGGAGCCGATTATTATAAAATCATAATTTTTCATAAAATACCTACAAATTTGTTAAAATAGAAAATAAATTATATCACTAACCATGGAGATAGCTATGAATAAAATAACTACTTTTTTAACGATCGTGATTTTAACATTAAGTATTATCGTCGTCGCTACAATGCAAAGCAAGGCCCAAAGCAAAGCCCTGAACATCACTTTTGCCGGCATCATGCCCTTTGTCACCAACAATGACCGCTTGGGATTCTTCAATCAAAACAACGGAAGGGTCTACATCTATGACAACAATATCAATCAATGCTTATTTGTCGGCCAGATGACGGAAATAGGCAAACCCATCCAATCGGTGACGAGTGGCAATGACAATGTCACTAATCCGGCCGCCCTATGAGTGCCCCTAATCATCCTTATGTGATGACCGTCAAACCCGGACGGTATGTCTGGTGCAGCTGCGGTGCGTCCAAAAAGCAGCCCTTTTGCGACGGCTCCCACGGGCCGACAGGCATGCGTCCGGTTTTTGTAGAGATCACTGAAGAAATAGAAGTCAGCTGGTGCGGCTGCAAGAACTCTGCCAAAGCACCCTACTGCGACGGGTCACATCAAAAAATTGTTTAAAGGAAATTACTGAAGGTGCCTGTGGTGATCTTCACAATGCTTGCGAGCATTTCCTGGCTGTGGGTGGCCAAACGGCTGGAATCCTGGCGGGTGGAAATATTCATGACACCTAGAACTTCATTATCATTCTTGATGATCGGTACAATCAAGGAACATTTTAATTCCGGTTTCTTGAGCAAATGATCGATCCTGTTATTCGATTGCCCCTCATTGATGACAAAAGGTTCTTTTTCCTGGACAGCCAAGCCTGCGACCCCGTCACCTAATTTCATGGGGATATTTTGAATCTTTTGCAGATCAATGCCTTTAAAGGTCAGGATATTAAGCTCCTTGGTGATGTTATTCAATAACATGATCGAGCCGCATTCAGCCTGGGTCAAGGCCATGGACAGGTCCAATAAAGAAGTAAAGATGGATTGCACCGGTTGTGTCAGTTCTTTGTGATTGACCTTCAACGCATATTTTGAAAGCTCAAAAAGAAGATCGAGCGTGGATTGAAGGCTGTTAAATGAAAGGACCCGGACTTCCGTCAGGCAATCTAAAAAGTTAGGAAAATTCAATCCCTGCTTCTGGACAATAGCCTCGTATTGCGCGACCTCCAGCTGTTTGTTGAGGATCACGGGGCCCACTATCATAAACCCGATCGGGTCCATACCTAATATGGCGATAGGAATAGCAATGGTCTGGAAGCCAAAACTATCCGCATATTTTAAATAATTCCCTTCAGACTGGAATTTTGGCAGAAACTCCGCCGTGCCCAAATAGCGCAATACACCCCATTGGCTTGCCCCATGAAAACCTAAACCATTGGTTTTTGGGACCAATACAGGATTGCCTTTAGTGTCAACGATCAGGATATTGATCCTTAACACGTCGATAAAGTTAAGAAGAATACCTTCAAGCTTACGGCTATTAGTGATTCTTTCGAGGATCATATTAATTTTTTAACGGAATACCGTATTTTTTCATTTTATTGTAAAGGGTTGTCCTGTTGACGCCTAATTTTTCCGCCGCCATACTTCTATTCCAGTTGCAATCCTTAAGGGCTTTTAAAATGATCTCCTTGGCAGGCTCTTTAAGTTCTTCCTGAAAAGATTTTCCGGCTTCTTTGGTCCTGACCTTATCAAAATTCTTAGGCAGATCATTTTTGTTGATTATGGTCTTACGGGACATGATCACCGCTCCCTCAATGACATTTTCCAACTGGCGGATATTCCCCGGCCAATGATGTTCCATAAAGATATTTTTGACATCATCATCGATATCAGCAATGCTCTTATTGTTCTTCTTGTTAGAAACAGCAATAAAATGTTTGACCAGTAAAGGGATATCCTCCCTGTGTTCCCGAAGAGGGGGCATAACCAAAGGAATGACATGCACCCGATAATAAAGGTCTTCCCTGAACTCACCATCTTCAACCAATTTTTCCAGGTCCTGGTTGGTGGCCACGATGACGCGGGCATTGGTTTTCAACGTTTGCGTGTCCCCTACCCTTTCAAAACCTCCGTCCTGAAGGATGCGTAATAATTTCACCTGCAAATTAGGCGAACAAGTGTTGATCTCATCTAAGAAAATTGTGCCGTTATGGGCGATCTCAAAACGCCCCTTCTTGTCCTTGATGGCTCCCGTAAATGCCCCTTTAACATGCCCGAAAAGTTCACTTTCCAATAGAGTCTCTGATAGAGCGCCGCAGCTGACTTCCACAAAGGGCATACCTTTTCGTTTGTCATCGCTTTGGTGGATAGCCTTGGCCACGAGCCCTTTGCCGGTCCCGCTTTCCCCATAAATCATGACGGTTGCGTTCGTATTGGCGACTGATTCAACCAGATGATAAACACCCTGCATGGGAACACTGCTTCCGATCATACCGCTAAAAGAATGACGTTTGGTTTTGGAGATCATCTGGCGAAGATTAAGATTATCTTCCAGCAGGCATTTTTTCTCAATGATCTTATCGATAAGGATCTTGATCTCATCATCCACAATGGGTTTGGTGACGTAATCAAATGCCCCTTTTTTCATGGCTTCCACCGCTGTTTCAATGCTGCCGTAGCCGGTGATGAGGATCACTTCGGTGGCAGGAGACACCTTCTTGATCTGGCTTAGAAGCTCGACCCCTGTCATTTTGGGCAATTTCATGTCCGTGATCACGATATCGTAAGTCCTGCCCGCAAAAAGAGCGATGGCCTCCTCGGCATTGACCGCCATGAAGGTGTCAAAGCCGGCGATCTTTAGGATCTCAAAAAGAGACTTACGGATCAAAGGTTCATCGTCTACGATCAAAATTGAATAACGGCGATGTGTCGTCATAGGTCCTTAGGGCGTTAACGGTATTTTTACGGTAAAGGTCGTTCCATGGTCCAATTTACTTTTTACTTTTATCTGACCGTTATAACATTTAATGACTTCATTGACAACAGTTAAACCAAGA
>CAZASA010000123.1:0-5618 GCA_964487685.1 uncultured Planctomycetales bacterium | reverse complement strand
TTATGTCGATAAAACCTGTCTTATGCTAAACTTGGTTGGCATAAAGAAAGGTTTTTAATTTGAATAAGGATCTATCCCCGATTGTATTGATGTACCACGGTATCCTGCCTGGCGATCCCGTCGTTGTCCCTGATGACCGTGAAACAGGGGCGGAATTGTACGACCTTTCCCTTGATAAATTCAAAGCACAGATGAATTGGTTGAAAGACAAGGGTTACAACCCTATTTTATTGGACAAGACTAAGATAACATCCGCGTGCGCTGATCCGATCATCATTACCTTTGATGACGGCGAATTGAATAATTTTCAATATGCGTTGCCTGTCTTAAATGAGCTTGGGTGGAAGGCTTATTTTTTTATTATCGTTAAAAGGATAGGGAGAAATGGGTACATGGATTGGAAAGAGCTTAAATGCCTGCAGGAAGCGGGGATGATCATCGGCTCCCATGGCCTGAGCCATGAGATCCTTACCAATCTGTTGGATTCACAAATGGAAGAAGAATTAAAAGCCTCAAAGAATAACCTGGAAGTAAATCTGGGTGTCCCCATCGATTCTATTTCCATCCCCAGGGGTTTTTGCAATGACAAGATCATTGATGCCGCGTACAGGCTGGGGTATAAGAATGTTTTTATTTCCGAACGGCCGCAAGGGGTGAGGGCCAATTGTTTTAGCCGCATTGCCGTAAAATCGAATTGGTCCATGAAGCGATTTGATATGGTCTTGAATGGGAAATACCCTTTGATGGTCTCGATCGGGAGCTTAATCAAGAAAATACTTAAAACCGTGCTGCGTGAATCCGGTTATAACTGGCTGCGCAGCCTATTGATCAATATCTACCGATGATCCTTGCCTTTTGGACCTTACTTTTCCTGATCATTTATTGTTATGCTATTTATCCGCTTATTGTTTTTTTATTAGCGCGCCTAAATCCTTATCCCATTCTTAAAGCTGACATCAAACCCACTGTTTCGATCGTGATCTCCCTTTACAATGAAGAGGATGTGATCGCGGTCAAGATCAATAATCTGCTTGAAGCGGATTATCCGCCTGAAAAATTAGAGATCTTGATCGGTTCAGATGGTTCCACTGACCGGACGCATGCGATCATCCGTCAATTCACGGATAAAAGAATAAATCTTATCATCAATCCCAAGAGACAAGGGAAGATGGCTACCCTAAACGAGCTGGTGCCTAAGGCTCGAAACGAGATCATTGTTTTTACGGATGCCAGGCAGATCCTGGATAAGGATGCGATCAGAAAATTAGTGTCTAATTTTGCAGACCCCAAGATCGGCTGTGTCAGCGGGGAGCTGTTGTTTGTTTCCGTTGACGGAGGGGTTGCCCAAGGGGTGAATCTTTATTGGAATTATGAGAAATTTATCCGCCGCCAGGAAAGCAGCATCCATTCCATGTTAGGGGCGACAGGGGCCATCTGTGCCATCCGTAAAAGTCTTTTTGTGCCGGGCCCTGTGAATATTGTTTTGGATGATATGCACACTCCTTTTAAGATCATCCAGCAAGGCTACAGGGCGGTGATGGATGATGCGGCGCATGCGTATGACCAGGTGGCGGTCAATCCGCAGGAAGAATACCGGAGAAAAACAAGGACCATTTACGGGAATTATCAGATCTTTGCCATGTTTCCGGGTTTATTTAACCCGTTAGCAAGTCCTGTTTCTTTTCAGCTTTTTTCCCATAAATTCCTGAGGGTCATTATTCCTTTTTTCCTGATAGCATTGTTTATTATTAATTTTTTCTTGCGTCATGATCCAGTGTTTGCCATTTTATGGGACTTACAGGTTATTTTTTATCTCTTAGCCATCATTGGATTTTTCACACGCAGGAATAAACGGAAGATCTTTAAATACCTTACCAAGCTTTGTTATATTCCTTATGTTTTTTGTCTATTAAATTTCTCGGCTTTTATCGGCTTTTGGCTTTTTATCTTCTCCAAGCAGGAGACAACCTGGAAAAAAGCACGGGATATCTAGAATGTCTTTTTCCAAAGCGCTGATCAGGTCACCTCAAAGAATAATACCGATTGCCGTATTATTGTTTGCCGCTTTTATCCCTATCATCATGTGGATGTGCGCGCGTTGGTCTGCTGATAATTCCTATTATAGTCATGGGCCCTTAGTGCCTATGGTGGCGCTTTTATTGATCTTTAGAAAAAAGGAAGCCCTTGAAAAATTAACTCCTGAAGTTTCTCCCTGGGGATTGAGGATATTTGTTTTAGGCGTGGTTTTTTATTGGGCCAGCGCTCTTTTCCATGTATATTTCACCTCAGGTTTTGCCATGCTCATTGTGATAACCGGCCTTGTTTTACATTTTTACGGAGAGAAGGTCTTTAAAGAAATTTTTTTCCCGCTTCTTTTTCTGGTTTTTATGGTCCCGTTGCCCATCATCGTGATCGCCTATATCTGTTTTAAACTCAAAGTATTATCGGCATTACTCGCGACCTTAATTCTAAACCTTATTGGGTTTCCCGCTGTCCAGCTTTCAAGTCTGATTAAATTACCCCACAGCTATGTGCTGGTAGAGGACTCTTGCGGGGGATTAAGGTCATTGATCTCTTTAGCCGCCTTAGGCAGTATTTTTGCCTACCGCTTAAGATCAAGTTTGTCCCATAAGTGGCTCCTGTTTATTGCTGCTATTCCCATCGCGGTCATTACTAATGCTTTTAGGATCGTGTTCTTATCCGTGGTGGGAGAAATCTGGGGTGCTCAATACACTCAAGGTCCTTTGCACAGTATCTCTGCTTATCTGGTTTTTGCATTTGCTTTTTTAATGTTATATTTGGTCAAAAAGCTATTGGAATAAACCTATGCTCAACCGTAATTATATTTTCATTATGATCTTGCTTGTCCTGACGGTATTTGTTTCGTGGGAGCTTTTTTATGGTAATTTTTCACAGAAAGATTCGGTTAGTATCAAGGATTTTCCTGAAAGCATTGATCAGTGGACCTCTCAGGATCTGCCTATCGATAAGGCGGATTCAGCTATCCTCGAAACCAAAAATGCTTTTTTACGGCGTTATTCAAACGCCCAAAACAAACATGTTTATCTATATATAGCCTATTCACAATCCAACACCAAGGTGACCAATCCGCCCGATATTTTTTATGAGGATGCCGGTATATCAATTCTTGACAAAGGGAAGGATTTTATTATAATTAACCCCGCTAAAATCCCGATCAAGGCCAATTGGTTATTGTTGGACAATGATCAAGATAAGCAATTAGCGTATTATTGGTTCAAAGTGGGAGATATTTACACTCCAAGTTACTGGAAAGAACAGGCTTTAACTGCGTATAGTTATTTTTTAGGCCGTAGGACAGGAAGCGCTTTAATACGAATTTCGACGGATATCACCGATGGGCATCAAAATGAGGCTAGTCAACTTATTAGTGAATTTGCCGGTAAAATTGGACCGCAATTATCCTTATATCTGCCTTAAACATCCTGTAGAGATTATTAAACACCAAACATAAAATGATATTGTTTTTATTATATAAATACGTTAATTGATGGTTTTTGACGTTCTAGTAAGAATGTAAGATATTGGTATTAATAGACTTAAGTATATTTTATATTTTTTCATAAAAAACTTAACTTTGGTACAGAAATTGCTATTAATTACATGTATTTAAGTTCCTGAATATACATTGTTTAATTCAATAAAGTGGATGTTATACCTCGGTATTATTGATTCATTTGGGATCACCCGTAAAATAGGGTCTTAGTCAAATGGATAAATAATAAGGGGTGAAAAGAAATGAAAAATTTAATAAAACCTATAAGTATTCTCTTTTTAGCTGTCGGGATCATGGCTATGCCAAGCCCGTTGACAAAAGCCAATGCCGCTTCGTTCCATGGGTATGGCGCTAATACCAAACTCTCTCAAAGTTTATCCAGAGAACCTGTATCACGGGCACCGGAACCTTCAAGTTTATTGCTTTTTGGCAGCGGGATATTTACTATGATCATGACCTTCTTAAGAAGGGCTTATCATGTCTCCAAGCGGATCATGGATATAGTCATTTCAAGTGTTGCCATCGTTATCCTTTCACCCTTATGCTTGATCGTAGCTTTTGTAATCAAACTTACTTCTAAAGGTCCGATCATCTACAGTCAGACACGTTCCGGGAAAGATGGTAAGGATTTTGAGATCTATAAATTCCGGACAATGAGGGTTGATGCTGAAAAAGCTACCGGTCCAGTTTGGGCCCTAGCAAAAGACAGCAGGATCACCCCTATAGGGAATTTTTTACGTAAAAGCCGGATTGATGAAATACCCCAATTTATCAATGTCCTTAAAGGCGATATGAGTGTCATCGGTCCCAGGCCTGAACGCCCGGTATTTGTCAAGAAATTAGAATTGCAAATTACCGATTACAATAAGAGCTTATCAGTAAAGCCCGGGATCACGGGGCTTGCCCAAGTGTATCATCGTTATGATGAGAATATTATTGATGTGCGGACAAAGGTTAAATACGATATTTTATATATCAAAAATATATGTTTTTTGACCGACATCCGTATTATCATGAGTACTTTTCGAGTTATATTGACAGGCTTTGGCGCTCGCTAGAGCCCAAGAATCATTCTAAGACTGATCTTGATGCCTCATACATATTCCACTATAGATTCTCCACTCTCACGGTTATTTCAAAAGATCGATGACATTTGCACTATCTGCAGTGTGTCCGTAGACACGGATACTTTACTTAATATTTCTTTACAAAAGTCCCTGGAAATCTTAAAAGCCCAACGTGGAGCTATTTTTATTTTAGACCCAAAAAGCCGGGAACTGATGCTCAAGGCAACCGTTGGCATGAAAGCAGATGAACAAGGGGCATTGGGGGCATTTATTTCGACACCATTAAAGATCAATGACCAGATCATCGGGGTCATTAATATTTCTGATAAGATCTCCCAAAAATCTTTTACTCATCGGGAATTTCGATTATTAAGTTTTATTTCCAACCAGATAGCTCTTAATTACCAGCGCATCTCGATCATGGAGCAATTAGGAAAGGCCAGTGAAGAGACGACAGGCTTAAAAAAACAAATTGTTTCCCAGGAACGCCTGGTTTCCTTGGGGAAATTAGCCGGCGGGATCGCCCATGATTTCAATAATCCCCTGGATGGTGTGATGCGTTTTACTAATCTATGCCTGAAACATTCTCAAAATGATGAAGTCATGCAAGAGTATCTTATCCAGATCCAGACCGGTTTGAAACGGATGGCTAATATCGTCAAGAATTTATTGGCGTGTGCCAGGCAAACGCCCAATAATTCTTTAAGAGTGGATATTCACGCTCCTATTGAACAATCGTTAAAAGAACTTTATCCTTACCTGGCCACCAAGAATATCAATCTTGTTAAGACCTACGGCAAGGATATCCCTGAGATCGTTGATTGGGGTATTGAACGGATCATGATCAATCTGCTTAAGAATGCCATTGATGCGATCGATAAGAATGGCACCATTGAGATCACGACCTTGGTTGAAGAAGGATTTATCAGGATCAAGATTTCCGATACTGGCAGGGGGATCTCTCCGGACAATATTGACAAGATCTTTGAACCATTTTTCACGACCAAGAACATAGA
>CAZASA010000122.1:0-5797 GCA_964487685.1 uncultured Planctomycetales bacterium | reverse complement strand
CACTCGCAGTTGCTCGCAGGAGCACCTGAATGACGCGACGAGCCAGGACCCGCTATAGGACATTCTTTATGGGCATGGTTGATATCAGTGATAAGCAGGTAACTAAAAGATCGGCATCGGCTGAGGGGCTGATCACCTTTAGTGCCAAGTCATTTAAGATCTTGTTAAAAGACGGCTCACCCAAAGGGAATATATTTGATACGGCCAAGGTTGCCGGTATTATGGCGGCAAAGAACACACCGTTGATGGTGCCTTTATGCCATCCCTTGTCATTGGAAAAAGTCCAGGTCACTTTTGAGATATTGAAATCAAAAAGATCGGTTAAGGTGGTCTCAGAAGTTTTTTGCACAGGCAAGACCGGGGTGGAGATGGAAGCATTAAGCGCGGTTTCTGCGGCTACGCTTACGATCTACGATATGATGAAATTTTCAGGCCAGGACATGACGATCACCCAGATCAGATTGATGCATAAAAGCGGCGGCAAAAGCGGGGTGCAACCTTCCTAACACCGGGTGTTAGGAAGGTCGATAAGGAGAATATATGAATCGTTTGATTTTGATATCGGGATTATCATTGCTATTGATCATGCCGCAGGCTTTTGCGGCGACGACATCTGCTTATCCCAATCCCTACCGGGTAACAGCCTGGAATAACCTTACGAATTCCATGCATACGCTTGGTCAAAGCCCCACTCAAGCCCAGCAGACCATCAGAAAATTGAATTATGCGCGCAATAAAACACGTTTAAAGAACATCAGCCAGGCCCAACGAGCGGCTTATAAGGCCAAGCGCCAGGCTTGGCTAAACAGCCAGAATAATCAGTGACAATTTTCTCGAAATTAAAACATCTCTTGCCCGTTGCTATCGGCCTGATCATTCTTTTAGGCCTGCTTATCCGTTTATACCATATCAGTGATAATCAATTCCTTTTTTATGATGAAGGGATGTACTTGGGTTATAATCGTGCCTTTTTGAATTTGGTCGCCAATAATCCTGCCCATGATCTTAATGAACTGGGGATCATCCTGTCCTTGATCTTTAAGACCGCTTTGAGCATGCCCAAGGCCTTGTGGTTTTTCTTATTGAGTTTAAGGGTCTTTATTTTTGGGCCGGAGGCATGGTACGTTGCCCGATGGATATCGGCGGCCAGCGGGTTGGCGACGGTAATTATTTTATATTTTTGGTGCAAGCGTCATTTTTATTCAAAGAATATCGCGATTTTAAGCGCTTTGATCTTACTTGTCTTACCAAGCCATGTGTTTTATTCAAGGCTTGGGATGCAGGAGGCGCTAAGTTCACTATTGTTTTTAAGCGCTATTTATCTGTATATGTCCAAGGAGCGCATTCATTGGCAATTATTTGCATCAGCATTTTTACTTTCTTGTGTGTACTTCACCAATTACCGTATGATCATTGCCCCGGTCTTTATCGGATTTATTGAATGTTTTAAAGCATTTATCGAACATCGAAAAATAAATTGGTTGAAGCTCGTCATTTATGGTGTTTCTTTTGCGGCGATCGTCTTATTTGTCGGATTGCTTTACGGCGGGACCAATATTTACGTATCCTTTGCCTGGATGTTCCATCAGGCCCAGGATGCCGGCGGGAAATTTAATCCTATTAATTTTTTGTCCTATCCTTACTATGTTTTTGCCATGGAAGGTTTTTTCTTTGGCTGTTTTTTTTGGGCGAGTATTTATTTGGTCCGATTAAACGAATATTCAAAATTACTTCCTTTTGGGATCGTTGCCCTTCAAATGGTCATTTTTTCTTTTGCCGCGGAAAAGGGTGTCAGGTATTTATGCGTGGTATTGCCTTTTATGGCAGCCGCGGCGGCCATTGCTATCGATGATTGCTGGCAAAGGTATGTTGATCTGCGAGGATGGGTCTTGTCAGTCGGGTCGTTGGCCTTGATCGTGATGGTCTATCTTTCCGGATCAATTGCCTTGGCCCGGACTGATTATGAGAATGCCGTGGATTATATCAAAGACCAGGACCCTCAGGCAGTTTTCATCACAACCCAGCCCATGATCGAAGGATTGTTTGTTACCGACGATAAAATGGCTGTGCCTTGCCCCAAGGACCTGTATTCCCTTGTTAGTTTGTACAAGCAGGGGGCTAAATATTTGGTCATTGATCCTCAGGCCTATATTTCATGGACCGATGATGGCCGGAGATTTTCACCCCCATTGATCGATTTTCTGGAATTTGTTGTTAAAAATGTGACGCCAATTCAAAGTTTTCCGCATTTAAATAATATTCTCTTGAACAGGTTTGTCATGGACCATAATGAGCAGATCATTGATTCGATTAAATTCTTATCCGTTGCCCAATCAGAGGAGTATGGTAAAATAAAAATTTACGATCTACAAGAAGTTATATCCGCTTTGCGCCAAAGGGAGCTTAAGTGACGTTTAAAGATTTCATTAGCCAGATCGAAGATTTTAAAGGGCATTATAGTAAAGATATCAATGAGTCTACGTATTTTTCTTTTCCCATCAAACCTATCCTGGAAGCTGAAAGTAAATTAAGCAAGGACAATCAGAAATCCACCGCTTATTTTTCCATGGAATACGGCCTGGCCCCCAGCATTTATAATTCGTTCCAATTAAAAGGCCCGATGAGCGATAAAAATAAATTTTTCAAACATCAGGTCTTCTCGAATTATTGGATCTCTGATTATGTTTTTAAGATCAATATTAATAAAATGCTGGATATCCCCATCTACAGCGGAGGGCTTGGCGTTTTGGCCGGGGACACGGTCAAGAGCATCGCGGACATGGGATTGTCGGTGGTGGCGCTAGGGATTTTGTGGAACAAGGGTTATTTTAAGCAGAATTTTTGGTATAAATACGGACAAGTCCCGGAAGAACTTTCCTGGGACCCGCATACCTATCCGGGGCTTATTCCTTTAAAGAACAGGGTCCATATCAAGACCAAGCAAGGGGACCTGGTTTTGCGTTTATGGAAATATTATGTTTACAGCTATGATAAAAAACATGTTGTCCCTTTGGTATTGTTGGATTCGAATTTGCCGGACAATAATGAACATTTCAGGAAATTAACAGACCAGCTTTACCGCAGTGATCAGGTTTTTTGGCGGATCCTGCAGCGTTCCATCCTTGGCATCGGCGGGATGAAGGCGATCAATGAGTTGAAATTAAGCATTGATTGTTATCATTTAAATGAAGGTCACGCGGCTTTTGCGTTGGTCGAGAAATACATCCAGCTTGCGGATAAGGCCCGTTTCGAGAAGGAAAAGAAGAAATTTGTTTATACCTGCCATACGCCGGTGGCGGCAGGGCATGACCGTTTTAATATTTCGGAACTGCAAGAGATATTCCCGGACAATTATGTCGATGCGGCCAAGAAATTCGGCAAGGAAAATTCAAACTCCACCGATGTCAATTTAACCTATATATGCCTGGATAATTGCCGGCATGTCAATGCCGTGGCCCAAAAGCACGGCGAGATCATGCGCCTGCAGTTCCCTGCTTTTGCTAAACGCATTGATGCGATCACCAACGGTGTGCATGCCCATACCTGGGTTTCCGAAAGTTTTGCCCATTTATTTGATAAATATCATAAGGTATTCGGTGATTGGCGTGCTGATCCTCTGAGGCTTGAAGGGGCCGTTAAATTGATCAAGGATAAGAATTTCCGTCAGGACATATTCGATGCGCATCAGGTCAATAAACGCCTTTTATTGAACGTGGTCAAACCCTGGAAATTACAGGAAGATACCCTTACGATCTGCTGGGCCCGGCGTATCACGAATTATAAAAGACCGTCCTTGTTTTTCCAGCATATTGAAGAAGTCTTGAAGATCGCCCAGGACATCGGGCCTATGCAGATCATCATCGCCGGCAAAGCCCATCCCATGGATACGATGGGGGCAGGACATATCCAGAATATCATGGAGCATGTGGACCAATTGAACAAAAGCTATAAATTGGTCAAGGTGCTTGTGTTGGAAAATTATGATACGTATTTCGGCAAACTCTTGACAAATACCGTCGATGTTTGGCTCAATAATCCTTTGCCGCCCTTTGAAGCGTCGGGTACGAGCGGCATGAAGGCGATCCTCAACGGTGTTCTTCAGCTTTCAACCCTGGATGGCTGGGTCGTGGAAGCAGAGCATGATGATATCGGCTGGATCTTTGGCTGGCGTCATAAGGGCCCTGAGATCGGTGATGAAAATGAACTGCGCCTGGAAGAAGATTCCAAGGCCTTATATGCTGCCCTCAAAGAAGTCGCAGGCTTATATTACCGCACAAACAAAAATGGGGCCATTGATATTCAAAGCCCCTGGATCGATAAGATGATCCATTGCATCCAACGCGGCGGGTTTTTTAACACCCAGCGCATGGTGCAGGAATACAAAGCCAAAATGTGGTCATAAAATAGTGACAGGCACTAATTTCTATTAGAGAAATTAGTGCCTGTCACTATTTTATTTAGCGGGCTGACACAAGGATTATCCTACCACTTCTTTATTTATTACTACATTTCTGATTTGACTTACTTTATCGATATGTTATACTTTTAACAGAAAAGGCCCTAAAACCAGGCACTCATCATTATTCGGAGGCGCAGTTATGACTACAACAATTGTTACAACAAAAGGACAAATTATTATTCCGTCCCGTATTCGCCAAAAACTCAATATCCATAAAGGCACGCGGCTATCTATTGAAGAAAAAGGCGATAAACTTATCCTGCAACCATTGACAGTTGAATATTTTGATAAAATGGCAGGTATCGTAAAAACTAAAGGGCAGGGAGTAAAGGGAATCCTTGAAGAAAGGGCCAAGGAAAAAATCCTGGAGGACAAGAAATGGCGGTAATCCTTGATGCAACGGCATTGATGGCTTATTTGGGAAAAGAACCCGGGTACGATATAGTTAAAGAAAAGTTTATAAAAGCAACGGAAAATAATGAAAATTTGTTAATGTCTATCGTCAATTGGGGCGAAGTTTATTATAAATTGGTCCAAGATCACGGAATTGAAAAAACAGAAGATTTCCTGAAAATCATAGAAACTTTTCCTATTGATCTTGTGGAGCCAAATTTTATTATTACAAAACAAGCAGGGGTTTATAAAGCTCTTAGAAAACTTCCCTACGCTGATAGTTTTGCGGCAGCCATGACAAAATTAAATAAAGGTGAGCTCGTTACGGGGGACAATGATTTTAGATTGGTTAAGGACGAAATTAAAATTGTTTGGATTTAATTAAATAGGTATTTTGTTCAATTTATCGTATTCCCCGCCGAAGAAAGCGTTTTCTTCAAAACTGCCTTAAAGCCTTGAAAGTCATAGGTTTATACTAAATACTTTATAGTAGTGCAAAGTGTTTATATAAAACTATGAGAAACCCCATTAGTTTCCCACATATTAGACGTTTGATATGCATACATGTAATCGTATGCTTTATCTTAAATAATTTAAATCTAACATATGCCCGCGCGCAGGATTATGTTTTACCCGCACCGGGCGTACGTGTTGGCTTAAGCCCTGAATTTAATCCACCCATTCTCAAAGGCCTCAAGGTCCATCCGGATAATCCCTTTCGTTTTGATTTTATTATGGATAAAGGTGATTCCCCCTCTTTAGTACAAAGAGGGGGCCAGGGGGAGTTGAAACAAGAAGCCAACCGTCTTATCAAATACTTCCTCGCCAGCTTGACCATTCCTGAAAACGATCTTTGGGTCAATCTGTCACCTTATGAGAAAGACCGGATCATCCCGCCAAGCTTTGGCCTGACCGAAATGGGACGTGATCTGTTGGCCGAGGATT
>CAZASA010000121.1:0-5890 GCA_964487685.1 uncultured Planctomycetales bacterium | reverse complement strand
GGGACCCCTTCGTCAGTTTCATCCTTGATCTTAAGGCCCTTGTCCGCAGTAAAATAATAGCGCATGGTGACATCCTCGATCTGGCTCGCCACTTCAACGGGCAGAGACCAAATGGATTTTAAGGCTTGTCCATAAATGGCCTGGCTACGGAAAATCTTCTTTTGGGAGGGATCATAGGTATAACGGATGGCACCGATCTGATCGGCAACACCTTCCTTGACGCGGGAGCTGTAAAGGTCAGTCGGGGCCAAAACAATGGCGGGGAAAGATACCTCCATACTGTCACCCTTAAATGGAATACCGCTGATCAATACTGTTTGGCGCAGGTCCTCAGCCATCCGATCCAGATAAATAGCCGTGAACCCTTCGGCCATGACATGCTGGCCGCGGGCCCATAATTTAAAACCATTGGCAAAGGCATTGAACACCGCAAGGCCTATGAGCGCAAACATGGCCGAGACTAACAATATTTCCATTAAAGTAAATCCGAGACGCTGTTTATTCATAATTCTGCCTTTTACCTTATCATATAAGCACTGCGCTTAGCGTGCATGTTCTTACGGCCGTCGACCCAGGAAAGCCCGACATCCAGTTTCCAGACGCTTTTAACATCATCCAGAGGGGCCAGATTGATATCATAGGTAAATTGGACTGACCTGTGGTTGATGGGAAGCACAACGGTGGGCGGTCCAAGATCCAGGTCCTTGGTCGGCCATTGGGCAAAATATTCAGTAAGATCGCCGATCTTTTCATCGATCAGGCTTGAGGCATACAGGCGGCAGGTCAGGTTATTCAGATAGTCCGCGCATAAAAAAAAGGACTTATAGATCAGGACAATGCCGGAGCAAAGCACCACCAAACTGACCATGACTTCTACGAAGGTGAACCCCTGTGATGATCGGCGGGAATTATTGCCAATTGCTGATTTCGTCCTTGTCGGAAGTCGCATCCTTTCCTTTCGAGGAGAGATCATAGTCTGAGCGGTGCACACCCGGAGAAACATAAATGTAAGACCGGCCCCAGGGGTCAAGCGGCTGTTTCTCAATGTAGGGACCGTTCCAATTCTCGGGGATAGGGTTGGATGTTGGTTTTGTCAGCAGAGCTGCCAGACCCTGTTCGGTCGTGGGAAAAGAGCCATTGTCCAATTCATACAGCTTCAAGGCGGTGGCCAAATTGGCGTCGATATCTGATTTAGCCACCTTGGTCTTGGCTTCTTCCCCGCGCCCGGCAAGACGGGGAATGATCATCGCCGCCAAAGCGCCGATGATAATGACGACCAGCATGATCTCGACTAAGGTAAACCCATGGCGTGAGGTCATTGACTTTATTCTCATTGTAAAAACCTTAAATAAATTGTTTGGCATAATCATACCATTTCTCCTGCAAGGTCTGCATGGAATCTATCGTCGGATAATAAGCACTTTTTAAAGCATCCTCGAAAGAATCCCCATCCCTTAAAGAACGGCACATTTGCTTGAAGGCGTCTTTACCATAAGTTTTAACCAAAAAATCAACAATGTAAAGACTTTCTATATAAAAGATTGAAACGGACACCGGATCGTTGCGATGGGCCACCAGATTATACGCGAGTAGCTCCTGCAGAGGGATGATCCTGCCCTGGACGATCAAACGGGCGATCACATCCATGCGTCCGGTATTGCCCCCTCTTTGCTCCAGCTGGGCCACTCCCTCATCAAAGAATCGCGGGATCGGCCGGTCAAAACCAATAAAATCATGCAGGATCAAATGCGTGATCTCATGAGGCAGGATCACCTCAATGAAATTCGGCTGCCCTTTATAGCTGACGATGATCCTTGATTTGAACAGTTCCGAATAAAGGGACGCGAAACCTGCTGACCAAATGGGTTGACCGGTGCTTACAACATACGACCCTTTATCCGGAAAAATAATGATCTTGACACGGTCATCCCATGTCCAAAAATTATCATAGCGTGAATAGCCGATATCATCGGCAATGTCATTGTAATAACTCTCCGCATGTTCCAGGATGTCCCGGGCTGAGTCCTCATCGCTGCTGGAAGAACAAAGCACCACAAAATGGTCCCCCTTAAACTGCGGCCAACCCTGCGGTTGGAAACTGGCATCAATGGCCAGCGATGGCGCTGTCATGACAAAAAACAGGATTACGGCAACGATGGTTTTTTTCACTTAATGCGCCATGATGTCCATAGAAAAAATCGGCAACAGCATGGCAAAGACGATGAAACCCACCACCCCGCCCACCACCAATATCATCATCGGCTCCAGGACTGTTGTGATCAATTTGGTCGTTTCATTGATATCAGCTTCATAACTTTCAGCAATGTCCCGAAGGGATTCCATCAGGGAGCCGGACTCTTCACCCACCGTGACCAATTGCACCATCATCGGCGGTATTAAATTGGATTTCGACAGGCACTGGCCTAAATTCTCTCCCCCTGTCAGGTTCTGGACACATAACAGCAGGTCGACCTTCAATTGGGGATTGTGCATCGTCGGAATGGCCATTTCAATGGCATGGATGATCGTAATTCCGCTTTCCAACAACAAGGCCATGGTCCGGGTAAAACGTGCCAGGTCCACTTTCAGGACAAATCCGCGTGCCAAGGGAAGGTTTAGTAAGAATTGGCCGATGACAATGGAACCCTGGGCGGTTGTCCGCCATCGATTGAATACCAAAAAAAACGCCGCTAAGGCCAGGGCGGCCCCAGCCCCGTAGGTCCTAAAAAAATTACTGATACCCATGACCACCCGGGTGGGCCAAGGTAACGCCTGGCCGGCATCAAGGAAGATCACCGTCATTTTAGGCATGACAAAGGTCAAAATAAAAATAACTGTCGATACACCAATGACCAGCATAAATGCCGGATAGACCATGGCTGTGCGCACCTTGGAGGAGAATTCTTCCTGCTCTTTAAGAAAATCCGCGATGCTGCTGAGCATCTGGCGTAATTTCCCCATCTCTTCACCGGCCCGGACCATGGCCACATACAAGGGCATAAAAATCGCCGGATAATCCATCAGGCAGGATGAGAAAGAGCGGCCGCTTTTGACGCTAATGGATATCTCACTCAAGACCCTGGAGAAATAAACACTTTTTGTCTGCCCTGAGAGGACTTCCAGGGCCTTTAACAAAGTTATCCCGGATTTAAGAAGACTGGCCAATTGCTTGGTAAAAAGATACAACTCCGTTGTCCTGATCTTGACCTCCCGGATATTGCTGACGATAACACCCTCAGCATTGCTTTCCGTGATCGAGACAGGGATCAGTCCCAACTGGTTGATCATCTCAATGGCATCATCTTCATTTTGGGCATTGACCTGACCCGAGATGGTGTTAAGTGCGTCTTTTTTCGCTTTATAAATATAAGAAGGCATAGGTTGTTATTGGACCGGTCCTTGGGAAGGCGGCAATTTATCACTGGCCCTCTCCCTTAATGACGGGTTATCCCTGGAAGATACATATAAAACTTCAGATACGGTGGTAATACCGCTTTCAACGCATTGCCACCCGTTTTGTCTTAAGGTAGCCATCCCGTTTTTCATGGCCATTTGTTTGACACGTTCCGAGCTGGGTTTGCTTGTCAGCATCCCCCTGATCGTTTCATCCATACGCAGGATCTCATAGATCGCCGTGCGCCCATAATAACCTGTCTTATTACACATCTCGCAGCCCCTGCCCTGGTAAACCTTGACCGCATCCAACGGTATACCGAGCGATTGGGACATCTCCTGACGGACCGTATCCGGGAACTTGGTGTCCTCTTCCTTGCATTCAGGACAGATCAATCGGATCAAACGCTGGGCCACGAAGGCTTCGACGGATGACGAGACCAGGTAAGGTTCGACCCCCATGTCGATCAGGCGTGTAATACCGCTGGCCGCGTCATTGGTATGCAAGGTCGAGAACACCAAATGACCGGTCAATGAAGTCCTGATCGCGATCTCCGCGGTGTCAAGGTCACGCACCTCGCCCACCATGATGATGTCAGGGTCATGACGTAAAATATTTCGCAAACCTTCCGCGAAACTGAAATTTAATTTAGGGCTGATCTGGATCTGGGTGATCCCTTCCATTTCATACTCGATCGGGTCCTCGATGGTAATTATTTTCTGGTCATCACGGTTAAGCTCATGTAAACAGGCATATAAGGTGGTGGTCTTACCGCTTCCCGTAGGCCCTGTGACAAAGATGATCCCATGGGACGTTTGGATCAATTCCCTTAATTTACGGGCATTTTCCAGATTGAGCCCCAGGTCTTCTAATTTGGTACGCATCGATTTGGTGGGTAAAATACGAATGACCATGCTCTCCCCGCGCAAAGCGGGCATCGTCGAAATACGCAGATCCAAATCCTGGTCATTGGTACGCACGACCGTGCTGCCGTCCTGCGGCAGGCGGCGTTCCGTGATGCTCAAATTCGACATGATCTTGATACGCGAGACCATGGGAAGCAAAAAATGCCTGGCTTCCGGCGGCAAATGGGCGTCCATCAACACCCCGTCGATACGGTAACGCAGGCGCATCTTGTCGCGGTAAGGCTCAATGTGGATGTCCGTGGCGCGTTTCTGATAGGCTTCCAGGATGATCTGGTTGACCAATTTCGCTACCGAGGGGTCTTCGCTTTTTTTCTCGATGTCCTCGACCCAGGCTTCCTGATTGCCGTCGGATTTGCGCTTCGTGGGATCCTTGGTCAAGATGCGGTCGATCGTATCCGACGCTAAACCGTAGTATTTCTTGAGCGCTTCATTGATATCACTGCGCAAGGCCAGTACCACCTTGGGTTCAAGGCCCAAATGCACCCTGATATCATCTTCCAGGCGCACATCCAGCGGCGATGAAATCGCCAGGGTAAGCACATTGCCGTCTATCGAAATAGGGATGAATTTGTAAAAGGAAGCGAATTTAACAGGCACGCGGTCAATGACGGATTGAGGGATCTCTTTTTCCTTCAGGTCCAGGACCGGCAGATTCAATTCCTTGGATAAGGCGTTGGCAATGTCACGTTCCGTCAAAATTCCGTTGCGGATCAGATAACTGTTAAGGTTTTTATGTTCCTGGAAAGCGGCTTGAATATAATGCTCCGCGTCCGTGCTGCTGATGAGCCCCGACTTGACCAATACTTCGGCTAATATCTTATTGGCTACTGGCTTATACATATTACTTACTCCCTATCTATTTATTGTCCGAGATTTATACCCTCGGGGACTTTCCGATCATATAAAAATCCTGGGGTTCCATGTGGTCATAATCTCCTCGCAAGATCCTCTCACACCCGAGGATATTGTCTTCCAGAGGCACATACTCCCCCTTCTTTCCCGTAAAGACCTCGGAGACCGCAAAAGGCTGGGTCATGAAATTGTATAACTTCTCCGCACGCTTATAGATCTTCTGGTCGTCCTTGCTCAATTCTTCCAAGCCGATGACCGCCACAATACGCTTAAGAGAATTATGCTTGTTAAAATGCTGGATGACCTGCTGGGAGACCTCATAATGGCGGCGGCCTACCACGTTGGTATCAAGGTTGGTGCATGAGCTTTGCAAAGGGTCGATGGCTGGATACATACCGCGTTGGACAAGGTCACGGGAAAGCACCACGACCCCGTCGAGTGTTGCGAAAATAGATACGACCGCAGGGTCTGTCATATCATCCGCGGGCACATAAACGGCCTGCATGACGGTAATGGAACCTCCGCCTTCAACGGACCTGATACGTTCCTGAACGGTATTGACCTCGGAAGCCAAGGTCGGTTGATAACCCGTTTCCGCGGGTACACGGCCTAATAATGTCGAAACTTCCTGACCCCCTGGATAAACCGGTACAAATTGTCCATTAACAAGATCACGTCCTTGTTCTTGGCCAGCAGGTATTCCGCCATGGTCAGGCCT
>CAZASA010000120.1:0-6039 GCA_964487685.1 uncultured Planctomycetales bacterium | reverse complement strand
ACGCGCTTGGTTTTTTCATGGGGCGAGCCAGGCAGTAAGGACAAGTCTTCAAAGGTGACCTTTGAGATCGAGAAAAAAGAAGACATGGTCAAGCTTGTGGTGAGCCATGTGGATTTAAATGAGGTAATGGCAGGCAAGATCTCCCAAGGCTGGCCCTGCGTACTCTCAAGCCTCAAGACCCTGGTCGAATCCGGCAAAGCCCTTTGCATCACGTCCATGAAGCAAGAATGCAAGGTTTAATACTAAATGCGCCAGGGCCTGCCTGCTAATATTACGCAGGCGGGTCCTAGCCTCCGTACAGAAACCGGTACACATTGATTTTTTATTTATTATATCCTGCGTCTTTAATAATAGGGGAATAATAGGGGTAATAATAGGGGTAATAATAGGGGTCAACTCCCTATTTTTTTACTATGTTATCCCGTCCCTGTAGTATAATCTTTCCATGTCCCAAATTTCTAAAATCATGCCCAAAATAAATAAAAAATGCATCGTCTGAGGTAGGCGGCTCAGGGCGCCTAAGGCTGAATACTGTGTTGACTGTTACAAGATTTGTTTGCGCATGAGCTATGATCGTTTACCGCCTGAAGCAGTCGCAAGTGTCTGGGAGTATATTCGCACCTACGATTATGTTTGCCATTATACAAAAAGACGGCTTAATTTGGATGATCCGAAAAGTCCGTGGTATTGTGTCTTTGACCACTGGATCCCCTGCGATCCACGGAGGATCGTGTTGACATCCTCACTTATCAATGACATGAAATCCGATCTTACCGAAGATGAATTCTGGGATACCCTTTTTCAACTGGCGGATTTTAAAAGAAAGGGCAAACCCTTTAGAATGAAATCATTTACTCATTGGTATCGCATCATTCAAGAAGGTTAAAATTATAGAAGGTGCCCATGTTTCTTCACTAGTGTATCAATTATTTGCTAAATTGTTTAATTTTAGCGGATGGTTAATTCATGCAACAAATGGACCGGTATTGGTTGGTCTAATTATTGGGGTTGTTGTTATTTTAATAAAAAATTATTTTAAAAGTCTTTCTGAATAAGAAAATGGAAGTGTTCCTTTTCAGAAATTATTTGACTTTATGACCTAATGATGCAAAATAAAAAAGAAGCATACCTGCCGTATCATCCATGCCGCTTCTATTTAATAATCTCTTAAAAGGAGGCGGTATGAACCTGCAAAAAATCAACGGACAAATAACGGTGTTTGAAACTATCAAACAAATCAATAAATATGGGCAAGAATTCTGGTCAGCTCGGCAAATTTCCAAAGTTTTGGATTATCTGGAGTATAGGAATTTTCTTCCTGTTATAGATAAGGCCCAAAAAGCTTGTATAAATAGTGGGCAGAAAATTTCAGACCATTTCGTCCAAATACACGAGATGGTCTTGGTGGGGTCTGGAGTTAGCCGAAGAATGTCTACCATTGCACTATCTCGGTATGCCTGTTACCTTATCGTTCAAAATGCAGACCCTTCTAAACCTGTCGTCGCTTTAGGTCAAACTTATTTTGCGATCCAAACTCGCAAACAAGAACTGATCGAGCAAGCGGATTACGCTGATCTTAAGAATGAGGATGAAAAGCGGCTCTATTTACGGGATCAATTAAAAGTTCATAATAAGAAATTGGCCGGCGTTGCTAAAAATGCTGGTGTGATCACGCCTTTGGATTATGCTATTTTTCAAGATCATGGATATAAAGGGCTTTACGGAGGGCTTGGGGCCAAGGATATCCATGATCGTAAACGGCTTAAGAAAGGTCAAGTGATTCTTGATCACATGGGAAGCACAGAGTTAGCAGCTAACCTATTTAGAGCTACTCAAACAGAAGAAAAGATCAAACGTGAGAAGATTAAAGGTAAAGATAAAGCAAATGTAACACATTTTGAGGTTGGCAAAAAAGTACGTCAGACCATCAAAGAGTTAGGTGGTAAAATGCCTGAAGAACTACCAGCACCAGATAATATTAAGAAAATTAAGAAATTATTGAAATTAAAGGAGACTAAACTAGATGCTGTGGGAATTCAAATATCCGGTATAACTAGAGGCAAAATATCCTTTCAAGAAGGAATTAATGAAACATAGTAGTATAATCTTTTAATGCCCCAAATCCTAAGCGAATTACCCATCCAATTCATCAAAGGCGTCGGCCCAGCCAAAGCCAAGTTATTGGTTAATTTAGGTATCACCACGGTTGAAGATCTGCTGTATTTATTCCCTAACCGCTACGAAGACCGTTCACAGTTCACATCCATTGCCATGCTTCAAGTTGGGGAAACACAGACCATCTGCGGCCAGGTGGTGTCTTCCCGTCGTAATTTCTATTCCAAGAATCGCACTGTGGAAGTGGTCATTAATGATAAAAGCGGCCGGATCACTTGTGTCTGGTTTAATCAGCCTTATCTGCACAATATCTTTAAAGAAGGACAGGAAGTCGTTCTATACGGCAGGGTAGATGTTTTCGGCAAGCGCCTGCAGATGGTGGTGCCTGATTTTGAGATCATTCAGTCAGAAGATCGTAGTCTCAATATGGGGCGTATTGTGCCGGTGTATCCCTTAACAAAGGGTATTACTCAGCGGTATTTGCGTAAATTAATTAATGATTGTTTAAACCTGCACGCATTGGATCTGCGGGATATTGTTCCTCAGGAGATCCGCCAGAAGCGGCATCTTGAGCCCATTGCCCAAAGTATAAAACAAATACATTTTCCTTCCGATGCCGCGCATCAGCAAAATGGTATCGACCGCATCGCCTTCGAGGAATTCTTCCTATTTCAAATATGTGTCATCCTACGGCGTTTTAGCATTGTGCACAAAACCGGTATTGTGCATAAGATTGAGAATAGTTTAATGGAACAATATAAGGGAGCTTTCCCATTTAAATTAACAACTGCCCAAAATAAAGCGATGTCAGAAATAGCCCTTGATATGGCCCAAACCCGTCCGATGCTGCGCATGATCCAGGGAGATGTGGGCAGTGGCAAGACAGTCGTGGCCTTTTTTGGCTGTATCGCTTCCTGGAAGAACGGAAAGCAATCCGCGATCATGGCCCCAACGGAAATTCTGGCCCAACAGCACTACTTAAATTTTCAGAAATTATTATGTCATTCCCATCCCTTACCATGTCATTCCCATCCCTTACCATGTCATTCCCATCCCTTACCATGTCATTCCCATCCCTTACCATGTCATTCCCGCGAAAGCGGGAATCCAGTATTTCTATTTAAAGATATAAGAGTAGCTCTACTGATCAGCAGTGTCCCTGCCAAAGAAAAAAAGGTGATCTACCAAAAGCTCAAGGATGGCGAGATAGATCTGATCATAGGGACCCATGCCTTATTGGAAGAAACAGTCGCCTTCAAAAACTTAAGTTTTGTGGTGATCGATGAACAGCATAAATTCGGCGTTAACCAACGTGCTCTTTTATCAGCCAAGGGTACAAATCCCGATATCTTGATCATGACAGCAACGCCCATTCCCAGGACTTTATGCCTGACCCTTTACGGAGACCTTGATGTCTCTGTGATCAATGAAATGCCGCCAGGCCGCGGGAAGATCGTGACCTATCATTTCCCATTGCCAAAAGCCCAAGCTGTCTATAAGAAGGTCAAAGAGCTGGTGCAAAAGGGGACCCAGGCTTTTATCATTTATCCTTTGGTTGATGAAAGTGAAAAGTTAGACCTCAAAGCCGCCAAGGACATGTTTGTCCAATTACAAAGTTCTGAATTTAAGGGTTTGCGTATGGGGCTGGTGCACGGCCAAATGAAGCGCCAGGAAAGTGACGAGATCATGGAGCAGTTTAAAAAACATGAATTGGATATCCTGGTGGCGACAACTATATTAGAAGTAGGCATTGATATCCCCAATGCCAATGTGATGGTCATCGAACATGCCGAACGATTCGGTTTAAGCCAATTGCATCAATTAAGGGGGCGCATCGGCCGGGGAGCTCAAAATGCCATGTGCGTGCTATTGGGCGATCCTTTGACGCAGGAAGGCAAGATGCGTCTGGAGGCCATCGTTCAAACCACGGATGGTTTCAAGATCGCAGAACAAGACCTGAAGATCCGCGGTCCCGGCCATTATTTCGGCCGCCATCAGCATGGCCTCAATGAACTAAAGATGTCTAATCCCATCACCCAAATTGAAATTCTGGAAAAAGCGAGGGAAGATGCGATCATTCTGACCAAAACTGATCCTCAATTAAGCAAAAATGAGCATCAATTGATCAAAGAGACCATCAAAAAACGCTATCCGCAATATTTGGATTTAATTTCTGCAGGATAATGAAAATACTTGCCCCAACCGCTGGCATAAAGAAAATTTATAGTGTAAACTCAAATTAAGTAGCCAAAGTTTTAATGAAAAAGGCAAACTTGCCGCAAGGCAGGGACGCAAAGCTACAGGGTCCTTAGATTAGGACAGCCTGGCCGCCATTTAAAATACCGACGATCCAGTACCTATTCTAAGAAAATTTAAGAATAGGTTTTTTTATTGCTCATTCATAAAATAAGCAGGGCAGCATATGAAACATCATCTGATCAGATTTATAGATCATTTCATATTTCTTTTGTCTTTTTTCATCCTTGCCTTTCCAGCGCTAGGCTTGTCACAGACCACCAACGCGCCGGTCTTTACTCCGGTCAGTAATATTACTGTTGCCCCCAGCAATAATCAATCCACTGTCGTCTATTTCCCCGTTCAAGTCACAGACCCTCTGGGCAAAAGCGTTACCTTAACTTTTGTTTCTGTTTCTCGCAATGGAGTTTTAGAGCCAACTACATCATACGGGGTGGCTGTATCACCTGTGAACAATATCCGCAGCCTTATCTTCTGCGTTAATTCAGGACAAGCAACCCTTGCGGTTAACGCTGATGGATGGGCAGCCTCCAAAATCACAGCAACCCCAACAGCCACCGGCTATTTGACCTGGTATCCCAGGCCAAGCGCATCCGGGGTTTATATTTTTACCTTCCAAGCTGTTAATTCAAGTAATGTCATTTCCACACTTCAAGTCAACATAACTGTCACGACACCTCCTATATGCAATGACCCTAACACTGATCCGGATTGCAATTTTTTACTCAATACCAAAAATATTCCTCAAGGCTTCGTTGGAATGGTATATAGAAATGCCGATAACGCTCATGAACCGGTGGACATGTCATGGTCAAATCAAGTGGATGTGATACCCAACGGCACTTATTATGGAGATCAGACTATACCAGGTTTCCCGGGTGAGATCACATTCACTAATTCATCAACCATGGCCCAGTATGCTTCCGGAGGCGATTGGACATCGGTGCTTCAAACGTATAAAGCCATGACCCCCAGGTCTCAAATAATCAATGGGAACAATCCTAATTCAGTTAAAGATTCATCTTATGATATGTATACCGATCCCAATAATCCCATGGTTGGTTTTTACCCGGGCTGTTATGGGGACGGGTATGGGCCCATCGATGTTTTTAATCCAAATCCTGAAGGGCATGTGGCCTTATGGAATTACACCTATTCAGGTAATGATTGTTCAGGCTCGGAAGTGGCGGGTTTAAGTAAATACTTAAAAACAGCCGGCGCTTTTCAACAACCGGTTTTTAGTTTACTTAAAGGAAGCGGGGCATTAATGCCCACGATCAGATATCTGGACATGTGGGGATCCGCGGTCAATCAAACGAAGGGGGCTGTCACCAATGCGACCGAGGGTTATTATTTATCATTGGCGGGCCAGCATTATTCAGGCTCGCCCTCATCAAATATGCTCACCTTGGCCAATGCCATGACAACGCAAACCGTGCCGCCCATCGCAAAAATTAAATTCACTACTGAGCCAGGTACTTCGTTGGTTGATGGGATCGATTATTTTGAGAGTACCAATTCCATGGATGTGGGCGACTCGGTGAAATCACCAACAGTCATTTATGAATCACCCATGTCTATAGCCACGGTATTCCGGGAAAATGCCTATACGCAAAATTTTCAACTTGATGCGTCGGACAGTTATTCACCCAACGGATCGACGATTAC
>CAZASA010000119.1:0-6124 GCA_964487685.1 uncultured Planctomycetales bacterium | reverse complement strand
AAGGACAAGAGACTAATCAATTAGGCAGTCAAATCGTCCGTGAAATTGTCATCCCAGAGCTGACTAAGGAAGTCAACGAGGACAAGAATTTTTCTAATTGAAAACAATGATTAAAAATAGTTACTTCAGATAAACATTTTTCATTTCTCATATATTCGGCAAATTCTGTGATCTGTGTGACGACAGACTTTTTAGAAATTTGTATGCGCCCCAAAAAACGTAACCAAAGATTGGCATATCTTATAAAATTTTCACATCTTCGCTGAACAATCGAATCATCATTAATACAGCCTTGCGTTTTATGATTTGCCCAGCGTTTTGCTGACGTTTTAATCTTTTCTGGCGTAAAAAGTTTATTTTTTTCAAGATGTAGATGCTTAATGAGGATCAACTGGAAGTGTGCAATTTGGCAAAGTACTGATTTCGCGGTCTCTTGTTTAGAACGATAAATGAGGTAGCGTAAACGATCTTCTAGAAGCGGAGCGTTTAAATGACGACTTATTCGGGTAGGTTGTTTGAAGATTTGATTAAACATAGTGGTTCTCCTTTAGGTTGATGGTTGTTGATCTATTGCAAGAAAAAAGACAATAAAGGAATCTAAATCAGCAGGGGAGGGGTTGTGTTATACAATATTCTTTGTCAATGAGTTTGACGATGCGGTATTCCGATTCAATCCAAGAAATTCCGGGAGGCTTTTAAGCGGCTGAATATTGATAATCACCGGCACAAAGCCAGGGGCGTTTTGAAGTTGCTGAAGCATGGCGGGATCCATGTGGAATTTGATTTCACCGTTTGAATTTCGTGTCTGTAAATTCATATTTGCCGGGGTCAAATCAATACCACCTTTTATTGCTTTATCTCCGTTGCTATCTAAAGGATTTCCCATAAGGGGAGAGGTTTGTCTGTTAGATGAAGCGTTGTTCTGCGCAACATTCATTTCTTCTCTTGATAAACCAAGACGTCTCCAAGAATCCTGCAATATTCTTGTGGTTTTCCATTGAGCAGATTCCTTATTAGTCAATTCACGACTCAAAATATCCCAAGAGGCTAATGGCTGAGAATTTCGTGCCAATTTAAACATGATATCTCGTCTGCCATTATATATAATATCCGAACGAGCCACTGAATACTTATTTGCATTGATCAATACATCTATCACTATATCAATATCTTCTTTTAACAAATGAGCGATCGCTTTAGGTGAGAAAACAGCATCCTCTCTTGATATTTTATCTGCCGCTTCCAATATTCTTACTTGTCGACTTTTGCCAGCTATTTCTTGTTGCAAATATTCTTTCTTAGTAACATCCGTTATAGCTAACTGCGATGCTATTTCAAAAGCAATATCAGGATCAGCCTTATCAGAATTTTGACCATAAAATCTTTCTAAAGACGTCAGTATTATTTTATTATCCGCATCATTGAGGTGATAATAATAAAACCCTTGGCTTCTCGAAATACCGAAAACGACAACTTTATCTTTAATCCATGGTTCATTTAAAAGCTGTTCATTCGTAAGATATTGATTAGTATCAACAAAAACCCATTGAACAGCATCTAGAGGGACTGTGTTTTTTGCCACTACTTCACTACCATCATTGTAAGGAGTATGCCCAAGACCTAAAGTTTTTCTCAATTGCTGTAACTCATTCTCGTTAGCTATTGGCATTTTTGCAGGATCACAATAAAAGACTATCTGACCCTCTCCCCAGCCAACACCACCATAAGGGGTTGAACTAAAGCTCATAGACCTGAAAGGTAAATTATTCCCTTGAACATCAGCCGCCATTAAGCCGTCGCTCGTCAAGACTTTATTTAATCCACCATGTATGCCTCGAGAAACTAAGCCTAATGCCCCCTCTGGACCAGATTGCCAAAAGCCATTGCCTATATGCAAATTATTCTCCGACCATGGCCCAGGGGGTGCTCTAAAAGGTCTTCCCTGTCCTCGAAGGCTTGTACGCCGCGCTTGTATAAATCCTTCCCATGTCATAGAAGAAACGAAAGAAGTAGGATAAGGCCGACTCTGTAATTCCGGTCGTATAAAATTATTGATTATATAAGAAACAATGGCATTAAAGAGATCCTCGCTACCCGTTGATATTAACAAATTATTTATATCGTTAGAATGAGTTAAATCAACTCCAGATATTGTCTGTATTTCTTGTGAAAGCGTCATAATAAAATCAGAAAAATTATCATGCTTCTTTGCCTTTTCCCACAATAAATTTACAACATCGTCTGAATCTAAGCCTTGTTTGCGTCCTTTAAAAAGAGAGTCTTCTTGAACAGGGAACAATTTAGATGTCAGCAATAGTAGCCTTCCGACCATACTTTGTGCTAATGCGTCTTTAAAAGAACTAGCACGATCAGGAAGAATCTGCCCTTGTTCACCCAATTGCATTCGAGGCCTAATATATCTATCCCCACTATTAAAATCTTCTATATATCTTAAAATCTGTTCATTACTTGCTACTATTTCATCGTTGACTGCTACCAGAGCTCTCTGAAGATCATCTACACTAACTCTACGTCCTTCAACGGTGAACATATGTTGGAAACTGTCCCCTAGATCTTCGCCACCTAACCTATAATCTCCATCGCTTGAAATAATAAAATCTAAATCTGATCCTTCCCCTAAGGTGGACGGAATTTGGTTTTCAGCATCATACAAAACATTCCCCTTAAGATCGTAGACTCTGGCAACATCTTCGAGCGAAAGCACTCCCTGCCGCCGTAAGTCACCATAACTGGTCAACGTTGACACTTTCCCATTGGCTGAAAGCTTATATGCGATGATTACTGCCTGTGCCTCTCCCTCACGTCGCGAATAAGCTGTCGCTGATTCGAGATCCAAAGTCACCCAGGTCAGCCCGTTGGTTGAGTACTCGGATTGCGGTGTTTCGCCCCTTAAAATTTGTGCCCATTGAGCCCTAGTGGTTCCACGATAGAGTGTCCCCTCCAGCGATCCGCGCGATTCGGGGTGAACGAGACCCCTTTCAGCCCTTTCAGCCTCGATTCCCTGCCGATGAAGCCTGTCTCTGTGTTGAAATATTTCTTCTCGGCGACTGACTAACTGATCTACTGTTAAATTCTCGCCAACACCATTCATATAATTTCTCAATATCCGCCCCAAATCCACCTGTCCGTTTAATACCTCTTCCTCTGTAACAAGGCCTTTTTTGACAGCGAACTCTATCCATCCTTTTAATTCAACCAATTCATGTTTAACTTTAGACGCATTTTTTGCGTATATAGCCCGTTCTCCTCGACCGGCATGATCCCTCTGAAATCGGCTGTCGATAATTACCAATATCCCATCTTCCGTAAGATAAATCTCACCATGAGAAGTCGTTATTCTTCTGCCTGGAGCATTTGCTACAACAGATCGAAGATCATAAAGACCATCAGTTCTCACGGTAGCCCCTATCTGGGATGCGATATCAGAAATAATTTCGGAAAATTGACCCTGCCTATGATAATCTACGTGATCGCTTCTATTGCGTCCTCCCAAATTATCCCCGGCAATGACGAAATCATGATTTTGATCTGATGCACCTCTTTTTCTTCCATCATCTGGATTGACCGTGTTATTACGGCGATTCCACGAATCATTATTTCCATTAGAAGAACCTGCCGTTCCTGCTATATTTGCAGTGTTATCGGCTGATTGCACTTGCGAGTCAATTTCCACCAATTTGGAATTCTGTTCAGTAGGCAAATTTTCTGCTTGAACCGGCTTAATTGTCATGGCCAAATCGCCAAACTTTTCCATATCCACACCACCTGAAAAATATTTCCTTGGAATACCCTCTTGAGTGACGGGATCTTGATCTTCTTTTATATAGTTATAAACGCCTTTTTTAAATGCCCGTAAATACCGTTCATAAATTCTTTGTTTCTCTTGGGGGTCATTAATATTGACGCCAACGATTTTGTTCTTATCCGTATATATTTGCGATAAGATACTGTCCTTAATTTTCTTTTTATACCATGTGGCAAGGATCAGTGAATTGTAAACCTGACGAAGCTTAACAAAATTCTTGTTTTCGTTGACTTCCTTGGTCAATTCCGGGATGACAACCTCACGGACGATATCACTGCCCAATTGACTGGTCTCTTTTCCTTGAGCCGGGGCGTTGGATCCTTCGTGTTTTTCCAATGACAAATAATCTTGCTCAAGCATGACTTTAAGCTTTGATTCGGCGACATAAGCTGTCCCTGCTTTCGCATTTTCATAAACAACTGCTTTCTCTGGCACTATCCAAACTTTATTGAACGTATTGACCGGGATATCCGTTGTCCCATACTTTTTAGTCGCTTCTTCATATATTCTTTTCCAAAATCTTTTACCTATTTCATCTTCGGGATAGATGAGAGAAGCGGTTATCTGCTTGAGCATGTAATCTTCCGCTAACAGATCGCGGCCCATTTCGGTAAGGCCGAAGCTATTAGGGATAATGCGGTCTTTTTCATATGGAGAGAGATTGACCCATAAATCTTTTTCTGGAATGGTCAAGCTGGCGAGGAAATACTTAATCAGCTTGCTTGATTCATCTTTAAGCTGATCACTATTAAACTCACTGTCACCTTTATCCAGGATGAAATCAAAACGGAATGGATTATCAGGATGAACTTTAATTCCTTTAAGTATTGGCGGTTCAAGCGGGGGGCTTAAATGAACCATCACCCCGGGAGCAGGCAAACGATAATCTTGAGCTTGGACCATGGGCGCAGGCCCAAAGGTATTAACCATAAATGCAATTAGCATTAATATGTGGGCAAGTGGGGATCTGTGCCTCATATATAGAGTATGGAACGGATTTATATGCAAAACAAGAGCTGGAAGACTATTTCAGGGAAACGCTTTCTGATTATATGTCGTCGGATAATGATAAGTTTGACAAAAAACTCAATAAAATATTTAAAAATTAAGCGCACGGAGGCTTGTAGGTAAGTAAATTGCTAGTATATTATTAATGTTATAAAATCGATTGCTTAATCAAATTATGTGGCGCAGAATTGAAAAAAATCACAGTTTTAGACAGTAAAAAATGAATTAAGCCACATAATTATGAACGCCACATAAGGTTGCTTATGTGGCGCGCCACATAAAATACAAAGAAAGAAGCTTTGCGGGTAATTGCAGAAGGGAGAAAAAAATAATGGCTATTTTTAATCGAGTCTATTGTCCAGCTTGCCGAGGCAATAATAACGTTTATAAAGAAGTGCGTAATGTAAATTGTCATTCTTGCAATGCCCTTATTAAGATTCAAGAAAAGGATTATTATATTGAGTATCTTGATAAGGGGAAGAAGTATCGAGAGCACATTGGGCCAAGCAAGTCATTAGCTTTGACTGTTTTTGCAAAACGTAAGGTTGAAATTGCCGAAGGTAAATTTCTTGAGAAGAAAGAAGAAGTGGTGCGAATTAAATTTGAGGACATTGCTGATGAGTATTATGAGCTTCACTGCAAGGTAAACAACAAAAAATCTTTTAACACACCAGATAAGCATAATATTAAAGCTTTGAAAGATTTCTTTTCTGGTTGTTATCTCGATGAAATTACTGTCCACAAGGTTCAGACATTTAAGTCTGAAAGATCTAGGGCGTATAGAACATTGAAAGATGGTAGTGCTAAGGTGATTACGCCAACAACTGTCAATCGTCAATTAACCTGTCTCAAAAGTATTTTTAATAAAGCAATATCGTGGGGTAAATTTAGTGGCGCTAATCCAGTCAAAAGCATTAAATTTTATAAGGAAAATAATGGTCGTCTTAGATTTCTTGAGAAGGATGAAATAAATAAACTCTTGGATAATTGTAATCCATCCATTAGGCCTATTGTAGATGTCGCCGTTAATACAGGCATGAGAAAAGGCGAAATTATGGGGCTTAAATGGAGAGACATAGATTTTAAAAGAAGCATTGTTCATTTAGCAAATACCAAGAATGGGGAGAAACGTGAAATTCCTCTAAACGAAACTATTATAAATACTTTAATTGGTGTGCCTAAACATTCTGTTAGTGAATTGATTTTTGTTAAGGACAATGGAGAGTCATACGGAGATTTTAAGAAATCCTTCTTTACAGCGTGTATTAAATCTGGTATAAAAAGTTTCCG
>CAZASA010000118.1:0-6233 GCA_964487685.1 uncultured Planctomycetales bacterium | reverse complement strand
GCATCATGTTCTTTAGCTCATCAATGATCACGGTAGGGCTTGATTTTTCCACCACATACTTTAACGCCATCATGAAATCCAACCCCGCATTCACGCAAAGACCCAAAAGGTCCACGGTGTCGGGCAAGAATTTCAGGATACTCTCTTTGATCTTTTTGATCCTGGCTTTCAACCAGAATTCCGGCAAAAGGTAGCCGATCGCAAAGCTCATTAATACCCAAAAAATCAGAAAATCCCCGTTATCGTTCACTTTAAAGACCAGGACCAGCAATCCAGCGATCACCAATTCCTTGACCAGAAAGAATTCCTCGACGGTCATCCGGGATTTTGCCATGGACAGGTCACGGTACATGCGCCGTCCGGTAGGCGAGACTGCCAGCGGCCTGTTAAAAACAGCCAGTTTGCCCGTGATCATCAATATCACGGACATCAGCCCTTTTTGCTGCTTTTCTATTCCGGGCGGAGGCTTTAATCCTGCTAAGGGGTCATCAATATTTAATTGTAAGGTAGGGCGGGTGTCGATCCCAACAGGTAATAACCCTAAAATTAGGGTAAATCCTGCGAAAAAGGCGAATAATAATGGTAACAACATTACGAACTCCCCCTAGCCCCCTCTTTATACTCTCAATACCGAGTACTCCTTACGGTCGTATTAAAGAGGGGGGATTTAAACGTCCCTAAATGTCGAGATCTTCCAGATGCTGACTGCTCCCATGAGCCACAATATCACACACAAAGCCAGTAGCTGTTGGCCTTTTTCTGAATTGAACATGACATCAAAGAAATGAGGATTTGAACCTGAGACGGTAAAAAAGAAAAATACCGGCAATCCCGTCATGACAAAGGCCTGGATCTTGCCTTGCACGGTCAAGGTTTGCAGGTTCTTTTCGATCTTTTTGCGCTCGCGGGTGCTGTTGACGATGCGTGAAAAAATATTCGGCAGATTACCGCCGGTCTCGCGCGCCAGCAAAATCGCGGTCACCATCTGCTGCATGGCCGGGGAAGGCATACGCTTATACAGGCGATGCAGTGATTCATCCAGGGACACGCCCATTTTATTCTCGCCCAAGACCACCCCGAACTCGCCTTTGACAGGCTCGGGCATTTCATCGGCCACTGATTCAAAGGCCTGCACCAGACTTAAGCCTCCGCGAAAAGAACTGGACATGATCATAATCGCATCGACGAGCTGGTCATTGAACTTGACCTTGCGTACCGTAATAAGCCTGTTGACATACATGCGGGGCAACAGGTATCCGAAGAAACCACCGATTAAAAACCCCATCCAACGTTTTTCTTCTGGAAATAGGACCGCCCCCACAATGCTCAGGACAATGGGGCCTAGAAGGATGTAGCGGTACATTTTTTTGAGCTCATCTTCCCGCAGGTACCTGTCGACCCTGCCGACGACAGCCTGGGCCTGGTCCTTGTTCATTTGGATGGACCTGGAATACATCGACGGCACCGCGTAAGCGCAGAGGACGGTGATGGAAAGGAATACTAATATTAGAGAAAATATAAGCATAAATTAGTCTTGTTGTGGATTCCCGCTTTCGGTCGGGTTAACCGACACTCGCAGTTGCTCGCGGGAATGACATAGGGTCATTGACTCCAGTTAAAGGATGGGCCTCCGCCTTGGTTGCCGCAGCCGGTCACGCCGGTGCAGGGGTTTCCGCAATTGTCCGTGCCAGCGCCGCACGTCGCTGAACAGTACGCCGGTTGGCACAATTGCTTACACCCGCTTCCCGGGCAATTTTGTTCACAAGCGGAATTCCCGATGCTGCAACCTAAACTTTTGAAACAATTAGTATCATACCAGTTGCCTGTTATTCCGTCAAAACCGCATTCGATGGTTTTTTGGGGGTCATATTGGCGGCCAAAAGAAAAACTTTGCCCTGCCTGAGACGACATCCCAAAAATACCCCGCTGGATATAACTTCTCATGACGATGAAGGCCCCAATGACAATGACCACCAGGACCACGTATTCAACGACGGAGAATGCTTTTTTATTTTTTTTCATCATGTGTTCGCCCCTTGCTGAGGCAGTAGATCGTCCGGAGCGTAATTGATAGAATTAAAAAGAGGCGCGCAATCAACAAACACCACTGAATAATCACCGTCGTTATTACCGGATGACAAGCTTTGCACCCGGTTGGGAGACCTGCTGGCGATATATCTGGCGCAGGCATGGCTTTCCACTCCATTTTCCAAGGCCTGATTGGCCCATATGAGACAGTTTCTATAATCTGATTGATCGGCCTTGGCTGCGGGATCGATCTGGCCTTCTAAGGTGCCGTACCCTTTATCATTTAACATGAACGCGCTGGCAAGGGTCCTTTGATCATCCATCACAGCGCCTTCTCCGCCACCCGCGCCTGCTCCCGTCTTTGGCAACATCGCCGTATTTAATCCGGCTACAGTTTCAGGCAAAAGCCCAAAGCCGTAGTTTTGAGTAACCGCCCCTGGGACAGTCACGCTGTAACCTGGGGCCTTATCAAGACAAACGTTGGGGATCCCATTCGTTGCCTGGAAATTGACCCCGTTATTATTGACCGAGAACAAAAATTTCCACAACTTGCGATGATTGGGAAACCTAATGGTCCCGCTATGGTCCTGGTCCCAACGCTTGACGCTGACATAGACATAGCCGTCACGGTCGGATAGTTCATAAATCCGCAGGAAGAATGTTTCCCAAGTCTTGATCCATGGCAAAATGCCATTGACGAATTGGGCTTGGGCAAAGCCGACACCTTGCCTGCCTGGTGAATAGACCGTGGCTTTGACTATATGCCCATAGCCCGGATGGCCGTCAGGATATCTATTATCAAACCATCCATAGATCACGGCATTAGGTAAGTTAACGACAGGACTTGCTTGATTGGCGGCAAATTGAAGCTGTGCCACCGGCCCGCCGTCCTGGCAGGTAGTCGTGGCATTGACCCCGCACTCGCTGCCGTCCTTGCATGTGCCGCCTCCTACGGGACATGAGCTGCCGTCCCCGCATCCGGCGCAGGTTTTAAAGAAATTGGCCAAGGCGCTGTGTCCCGAGCTAAAGATCGATTGCATGGTTTTGGCCCTGTTATAAATATCCGATAAAAACGACGAGCGCAAAGCGAATTTGGGGGCCTCATCCGTGGCTAAAATGGCGCTGTTGCTGACATATTGCGCGAAGCTCCCTGGCTGGGTTTGGTCACAGCTCTTGACATTGCCCGCATTGAATGCCGGCGGCGCATTGCTGACTAAATCCTTTACATCCATGGTGCGTCCCAAAAGCTGTGGCGCGCATGAGGGTGGGAATGTCGCGCATGTACTGGCCTCGTTGGTCAACGCGTTCAAACATTGCTGATAATTGTAGGCAGGGCCATAGCCGGCGCTTGGCAGAGCGGCATTATAATTAAGACAGGAAATAACATGCGGCATGTCCCCCCATGCTCCGGGGCCGCTGTTATTGGGATCATTGATATACATAAATTCCGGGTTATTGGACACAAATGAAGCGCTTGGCGGCACACACCACGCCTGGGGACTGACATAGGTATTGTTAAGCCACGGGGTAATGACATTGGCGTTCCAATTATTGAAAATGTCCGTCGGAGGAGAAACATTCGGATTGTATAAATTCAACAAACGGCCGTTAAGACCGCCTTCATTACAATTGGCATCGTTGGTGCATTGTTGGGCTTCAAATTTCCTGATCGAGCACAAGGTGGGCGGACAGGCAGGGGCTATCCATGTTTTAGCCTGAGGATACCAATTACTAAATGTTGAGATCAGTGACCCCTGGCCCAAATTGAGAAGGGACCGGGAAAAATTTGTAAAATCTGACAAGGTGTGCATGGTCTCATCCAGGGCATCTGTTGTTTCGACGCCGGAACTTAGCGTCGGATTGCCTGAATTGGTAACGCCGTTAATATTGGCCTGATTCATCCACTCGCATGAACCGTCCGGATAGGCTGTATTAGCGCCATTATAGGGCGCCCCATTCGTAGAGCAAAATTGATTGTCCCCTTCCACCCAGGTATTTTGGCCATTGCCCACCATGCTTTGTTCGCCAAAACTTGGGTTATGAACAGGGCTTGGAGCTGGAGGTGTCAGCACGGATGAACTTCCCACCATGTCGATCACAACACCCGTATTCACGCCAACCGGAGAAAAGGCGCCGGTCGTGCCAAAGACCTTGGCTGTTATTAGCGCTGAGGTAACGGGATTAGTCCATGTAAACGTATACGTATTGCCGCCGGGTGTGGTGGGAATATTTGACGCGCCTATATAATTGACGCCGTTATAAAATGCGACCTGGCCTATACCTGAGACCCCTGTGACCGTGGCTGTCAATATGGCCGAGGTCCCTGTGATAATAGCAGGACTTTGACAGGAGCCGCCGGTACCTGCTGAACACGTGACTGTTACTGTCCCAGTGCTCGTGGCCGCAAAGGATGTCGTTGAGGTTGCAAAAATAATAATGATCAGTGAAAGTAATTTCATACGCTTGACCCGCTTCCAGAACCGCTGGCGTTTACACTGCCTGAACCACTGCTTGAACTACTGCCGGAGGCTGTGCCGCCGGAACCGCTGGCGGGAATGCTCCCAGAACCACTGCCTGAGCCGCTGCTGGGCGGCGGTGTCGCGACGATCGTTATTGTTAGAGGATCTGAGACCGCTTGTGTGCCATAATTATCCGTGGCCGTCGCTGTTATGGTGTACTTATTGCTTGTCCCGTCTGTATGGAACATATAACTTGGAATTATATTGGGAGGATGGTCTGTACAGGCCGATGTGCTGTAACTGTCCGGAGAGGTGAAGCAAACCTGGACAAAGGCATCATTCTTGTTCTCCTGGAAGCTGACAGATTTAATGCCTCCGGGGCTTGGCTCTGAAGCTGTAGCACTAAAGACAATAGTGTCCCCTATGGCGTATACGGTCTTGTTCGCATTCGGGCTTGTAAGGACCACCGTTGCTGACGGCGGCCCATTGACATTGATCGATATCGGCGTTGACGTGGCTAAGGCAATATTGCCGCTGATGCCGTTGGCGAACTGGTTGACACAGCAGTCTGCACCGGCACAGGTATACGGCAATTGCAACTGATTAAGATCAGCATAGCCCGTTACATTATTGATCGTCGGAATTTTGACCCCATTGATGTGCATTTTGGCCGGTGCACACCAGTGAATGTCCTTAGACGTTAGTGAATTAGCGGTAGGATTTAAATTTTTCACTTCTGGATGATAGTCCTTCATCAACCAAAAGAATGGATAGATACCGTTAGGAAAATACACTCCGTTCGGGGAACTTATACCGTTCGGATATGTCCCTTGAGGGGGCAGTCCGACAAATGGAGGCTCTCCTGTCAGAGGGGCTTGCTGGTCGCGTCCGAACTGGTCTAAAAAGGAGACTCCTTTCGAATATTCCTGGAACGATGGATCATAAATATAAGGGTAGGCGGCCCCGTAAGGACTTGAGGAACTGCACTGCGTCGGGACACAATTAGTATCGTTGGGATTAGCCACTACCCCGTTTAGTCCTGCCGTGGCAGGATTGCAATCATTCGGAAGCTGGCCTCCGGGCAATTGCGCATTGCAGCTAATCGGCCTTAAAAATTTATACGGGGTTGGATGTAATTTGCTAGGCTGGCAGGAAGTATTAGGCGCGCAATACGAGATATCCTGAACGATCGGCGGCTGACAGCACGGGTCACAATAAGGACTGTACGGCGAATTCGTATCCGTGCAAGAATCATTTAATTGAAAACCAAATGGCGAAGGGATCTTTGTGCGGCAAGCCGGATCCAACGGGGATGATGTGCAATTCATATCCGGGAAATTAGTGGTGCAATAACTGTTGAGCGGGATACCAGGATATGCGTTATGGTCTGCCTGATTTTGACCGCATGTTTCCCCATTTAAGAGCTCGCCTAATTGATTCGCAAAAAACACCACCTGAGGGTTTTGAGTGGCCACGGCCAGATTTATCATTCTTAAACGGTCCGTATAGAAAAACGCGAACCTGCCGACCGAATCATTACGAAATCCGCTGTCCCAGTTGATCCCGTATAAGGCGTTGGTGTTAAGGTCAAAATAATCGGTAACGTTCCCCTGGTCGGTGATCGATTCTTGAAGCGCTGTCCCCACGCCGCCCTCAAAGAACTGCTGTTGGACCGGCTGGTCTTTCTGCAGTTTATTCCATAGACTGGTGATCCCGGGTTGTATCACGCATATTTGAAGGGCCAAA
>CAZASA010000117.1:0-6243 GCA_964487685.1 uncultured Planctomycetales bacterium | reverse complement strand
TCTTTTGTTTAAAGAGGGGGCAAGGGGGAGTTTAATATGAGACTTGAAACCGCCGACATCCAAAAAATCATTCCGCATCGCTTTCCATTCCTGATGATCGACCGTATCGTGGAATGCAAACCCAATGAGAAGTTGGTTGCGATCAAGAATGTCTCAGTCAACGAGCATTTTTTTAATGGTCATTTCCCCGATGAAAAGATCATGCCCGGTGTCTTGATCATTGAGGCCATGGCCCAGGCCGGCTGTGTTTATTTTTATTACAGCAAGAATTTGCAGGGCAAATCTTTGGTCTATTATTTGGCCAAAACAGAAGCCCGTTTCCTTCATCCGGTCGTTCCAGGGGATCAGCTCATCATTGAGGTAACCACGGTCAAATTATTAGCTAAAGCCGGTTTCGTCAAATGCAAAGCCCTGGTTGGCGATAAATTAATGGCAGAAGCAGAGATCGGTTTTGGTATCAAAGAACTCTAGAGCATGGTTGTTGACGTCGAACTTACGGGCTGTTAAAATATCGCCCTTGTAAAAGAACAATGATATTTCATGAAGCGGTATAATTTTGAGGGACAATAACCTTGAAAAAAAAGCTTAAACCTTCAATTCGTCAGAAATTCTACCAAGTATTCAAATTCTTTTATCGAATGCTTGGCAAAGCCGGGGAAATGGATAAGTATTTCCAGGTGGAGAAATTCAGCCAGAAGCTGCGTTTGCTGCATTTTAGGCAGGATGGCATTTCTCAAGAAGACAAGAAGGCATTTTTCAAGAACCAATTGGTCGGCATTGAATTTGAAACACATGCGTATTGCAACAGAACGTGTTCGTTTTGCCCGAATTCCTTTTTAGACCGTCGGGATAAGACCCGGTTAATGGATGAAGATGTATTTAGGAATATATTAAGAGACCTTTCATCGATTGGATTTAGCGGCGAAGTCAAGATGCAGCGTTATAACGAGCCTTTGGCGAACGATATCATTTTTACAAGGGTCACGCAGGCAAGGGAAGCCTTACCCAAAGCCCATCTTTCTTTTCATTCCAATGGCGATTATGTTACACTTGAGAAACTGAAAAAACTTGAGCAAGCGGGCTTGGATGAGGTTTTTGTCTCGCTTTATCCTGATTATGAAAAGGACAAGAACAGGCTGATGGAAGCGGGTCATGACCTTTGTCAAAGTTTTTGCAAAGGGTAGGTGTAGAAGCCCAGAAAATTCCGACAAGAACAGACCTGGGACGATTTTATTTTCATGTCGGCAGGCTTAAGATCACGATTTTTGCCTTCAATCTTTATGATGGGGGAACGGACCGGGGAGGTGCTTTGAAAGACCTTTCCCTGCAAGTCCGACGCTCGCCGTGTGAAAGCCCTTTTGCCAGGCTTTATGTTGACTGGACAGGGGATGTGCTGCCTTGTTGTAATGTCAGGGCTGATTATAATGAACATAAAGGATATATTTTAGGTAATGTAAAGAACATGTCCCTGATGGATATTTATTTTTCTAAAACCGCTAATTTTATGCGCAAAGAGTTGGCCGTTGTGAGTGAAAAAACTGGGGTATGCCGCACGTGCAGTTTTGCGGTAATGGGTTCTAACAAAGCGTCAAAAGAACTGCTGGATAAGAAGTTTGCAGCACTAATGTCGTAATTTCGAGAAGGCCCTGCCTGAGAATGGGCCAGGTCAAGAAGGCAAGTGACAAGTTTGGAATTAATTATTAAGATTTTTAAATATATTTTACTAATCTAAGTATTTCATCGACGATAAATCCCCGAGAAAACGCTTTCCTAAAAGTCCTCTGATCCGCCTCAAAGCTTCTTTCTGTATTGTATACTTATCTAAAGACAACAATTGCTATTAAATAATATGAGAAAATGCCTTGTTTTTCTGATCTTGGTATGTTTTTTTTGCGCCAGTGTCATAAGTCCAATGCCTGTGGCCCGTGCCGATGATTTTCGTTTGCCCGCGCCCGGAGTCATGGTGCGTTTAAGCCCGCCGCTCGATCCATCGATACTTAAAGGGATCAAAGTCCATCCTGAAAATCCATTTCATTTTGATTTTATCATTGATAAAGGCGAAAACGAATTCAATAACTCCCAGTTGAAAGATGAATCAGTCAAACTTATCAAATATTTCCTGGCTTCTTTGACCATTCCTGAGAAAGACCTTTGGGTCAATCTTTCACCTTATGAAAAAGACCGGATCATCCCCCAAAGTTTTGGCCTGACTGAAATGGGCCGGGACCTTCTTGCCGAAGATTATATGCTTAAACAGATCACCGCCAGCTTGATCTATCCCGAAGGCGAGGTGGGCAAGAGATTCTGGAAAAAAGTATACGAAGAAGCAGAACACAGATATGGGACAACAGACGTTGCGGTCAATACTTTTAACAAGGTTTGGATAATCCCTGAAAAAGCTGTTGTCTATGAAAACGCAAAAGCAGGCACAGCGTATGTACTAGAGTCGAAGCTGAAGGTAATGCTGGAAGAGGATTATCTGTCGCTGACCAAACACGAAGGCAGTGATGTGCCCGCCAACACGACCCATGCTTTAGGCAGTCAAATTGTCCGTGAAATTGTCATCCCCGAGCTGACCAAGGAAGTCAATGAGGACAAGAATTTTGCCAGGCTGCGCCAGGTCTATAATTCACTTATCCTTGCCACTTGGTACAAAAAGAAGATTAAAAGCAGCATTTTAGCCCTTGTCTATGAAGATAAGGACAAGACAGCCGGCGTCAATATTGACGACCCCAAGGAAAAAGAAAAGATCTACCTGCAGTATTTGAAAGCATTCAAGAAAGGTGTATTTAATTTCATCAAAGAAGATGTTGATCTGGCGACCCAAGAAAGGATCCCAAGAAAATATTTTTCCGGAGGTATGTCTTTTGATCGAGTCATGAGCGTCAAGCTCAATATCGTTTCAAGCCTTGATAAAGCCATGCTGGATGAATCCGGGAATGAGGTGAAGGTCGATGTTAATTTAGATCCCGTAAATAATCCCAGCCCATCCCCAGCGCTTGATGGCCCGACAAAAACGGAAATTACCCAATTAGAAAAAGAATTGGGGATTGTGCCGGGAAGCCTGATCGATGACTGGATGGTTTGGCAAAACGCCTTGGGAGCAACCTTTGATGACTTTAAGCCTGATCTAATTGGCATTGCCCGTAACTCGGGGGTCTATGCGCCCGGAGTTTTGAATATCACTGGTAGTTATCTTGGCCATTTAAAAAGTGATGAAATAACACCTTTTGCCGATGCGGTGGCCGGTAATTATAGAGCTTGGCCTCAAGCCCAAAGCTTTATCGATATTTTGTGGCAAACGGCTCCTCGTGATGTGGACAATATCAAGGAAGTCTATGACCTGATGAGCATTCTTAATAATATGCTGACCCAAACCCAGGGAGAAAGTGATTTTCTTATCCCCTTATGGCAAGCAGTGGCTCCTTACATGAAGAGTAAAGATGATTTTTCGGGTTTTTTGGCCAAGGTGTCGGGATGGCTCCAGGATATTGAAAGTCCGCAAAAGGCCGTTCATTTTATCGTTTTAAAAACCATCTTGCCCCGCATACTTCCCAAGATCAAACCTTTGCTTACTTCCCGCGAACAATACGAAGAAACCATAGAAAATTTGTTTGGATTCTTTCAGGGGGAGATCCTCTTGAAGCAGATCAATTTGTTTGGGGACCTTCTTGAGATGATCTTGCCTAAGATCGATGACAATGAATTTCTGGACCAGGTCATGTCTGATCTAAATGAGGCGGTCAAGCATGCCCATACATCCGGCGATGTCGAATCTATGAAAGAGGAATTCAGGAATCTCAATAAGACATTTGATGCCGAAGAATTTCATGAAAATTGGGGCCATTGGGCCCAGGCATTGAAAGAAGGCAAGTCAATTGCCATTTATAGCAAAATACGCAAAGAAGTGGCTATTTCCAAGGAGGATTACCGGGATAATTGGGCAGACATAGAGCCGGATTTTACGATCAATAAAAATTTCCAACATAATTTAGATGCTATCAAGCAGTTGATCGGCCGGGAAAGGTTAGGTAAACTTTGGCCGGGAATAACAGCGGTCATCAGGCCATCCAAAGGTAATCTGTCGCTTGTTAAAAAGAATTTGACCATCGTCATCAATACATTGGGATGGGAAAAGCTTGAAGAACAATGGGACAGTATTTGTGAATATTTAAGCAGTATGAAGGAGGAGGTTACAGGTTTCCAATTGCAAAGCGAGTTATCCGTCGCTGGATTTCCTGATGAGCTCACCAAAAAATTAATGGATGCCTATACCCTTGGGCCGGGAGAATCGGCGGACGTTGATCTGAAAGATTATAATATGATCTATCTTTATAAAAGAAGATTACGGGCGGGATTTCCCCTGTTAAATAAAAACAGATTGCAAGAAGATTATCATTTGGCTGGACTACCCAATGTGGACAAATCAAACACCAGGGTCATGGCCAATATCAGCAATAAAGATGGAAGAATTTTGATGAGACTTGATTTTATCAATACGGCTAACGGAGCCGTCAGGCAGAAGAAATTATTGCAGGTAAAGGATGGAACTTTAATGTATTTAGGCGACGGCAGTGAAGAGGAATATCAATTGAACGCATTTTATAACGAGGCCAGGGAGGGCAGCAGTGTCCATGTCCGCAATGTCAAAAAATATTTTAAGACGGGATCATTCGTTGACTTCCCTCTTCCTTATGAAATACGTTCCAATCTCGTCAATGTGGGTAGATCAGATTCACCTTGGAACAGAGTGTCCTGTGACGTTACAAGAAAAGGTGACGCGCTTTATTATGATTTCAGATTTTATGATGGGGAAGGCCCGGAAGAAAGGGTGGTCAGAACGGTGCGCTGTTCCTTGCAACTGCCTCCAACAATAGCTGATGAAACGATACGAATTTTGGAGGCGCATATGAAGGATTATTTTTATGTGTATGATATCGAGAACACAGCGGTTGTTACCCAGCAGGTAAAAGCGCAGGAGATCAAAGATAAAGTCGAAGTTGAGATCAACGGTTTACTGGATTCTATGTCCATGGAGGATATCGCGGATCTGGCCACCCAGTATGGCGTTGACATCAAAAATGTCGTATGGGCCATTTTGGCCGATAAACTACAGGGCAAATATGACCGGGAGATCGTTGACAAGATCCTGGATGAACGACTGCTTTCGTTGATCAATACGTCTGTGGAAAAACAAAGAGATATGGTCTTGTTATCTCCGGCGCCCTCAGGCGAGTCTGCCCCTTCACATCTAGAGCCGTTTAACCCCCAAATGACCCAGGAACAGATCGAAAAATTGGGCCAATATCTAGAATCACGTTTGCATCCGGGAGAGGCCTTAACCGGCGTCAGCGTTGAAGAGATATTAAACCAGGAAAAAAGCAAATTTGCCATTGATTTTATCCTCAAACTTGAGGAAAAGTATTTTTTTAAAAGATTTTTCGAAGAGACGGGTGATGTCAATGCTTTGCCCAGGGCTTTGCAGATGGTCCAGGAATATCAGCTAAGGCCCCATGCCGGGCTGCTTGTCCGTGCCGCACTTGAACAATTGGTCCAGGAGATCAATGAGGCCGTTAAATTACAAGGCCTGCTTTATGAGCAGGGATTAAACAAGCTGACTAATTTAAACCTGTATCAATTAATTGCCATCAACAGGATGATCAAAAATAAAAATACCTTGCTCGCTGATGAAATGGGGTTAGGCAAGACCCTGGAAGCCATTGCCACTTTTCTGATGTCTGATTCTAAAGAGATGCTGGTGTTGGGCCCTAATCTGGTGCTGGGCCGTTGGGTGGATGACATCAGAAAGCACACTGACGGTTCTCTGGAGGTCGTGCTCCTTGCCGCCAATGCGCCCATTCAGGATACCACAGGACTAATTACCTTTAAAACTCCCGAACAACGTTATAAATATTTGGTCAACCGTGCCACCAGTGCGCCGCTGGCACCCGGCAAGCGAAGGATCATCATCCTTAACTATGAAGGGCTCAATTCCTTTGAAGCCTACCGCCAAAAAAACAATCTTGACCATGTGGCGGTTGATTTTATCGCTTTGGATGAGGGCCATTTCTTAAAAAATGCGTCTTCCGATCGTTCTAAGATCGTATTTGGTAATGGGGAAAATGGCAGCGGTATCAAGGCCGGATATAAGGTGATCATGACAGGGACCCCTTTGGAAAACCGCGTCAGTGACCTGTATCTTTACGTGCGTTATTTGGCCAGGGATGGGCAAGGAAATGCCGA
>CAZASA010000116.1:0-6259 GCA_964487685.1 uncultured Planctomycetales bacterium | reverse complement strand
GCCACACCGCCAAATTGGACAATACGCTCAGCAATGAGATCAGGATATTCTTCTGATTCTTCCGCAATCTTGTCAAAAAGCTCGTGAAGGGCGATAAAACTCGAGCCCTTCACATTCCAGTGAGCTTGCTTAGCCTGAGTCTGTAAATCAATCGAATCTGCGAGGCGATCCTGCAAAATAGAGTCCATTTGTATTCTGACTTTTTCCCCAAGTGTGTTCTTAGTTGAATACGCCTTTGTTTTCCCTTTTTGGATAGCAACTTCCATTTTTTGTGAATCCTGGCAACTTTCCATGACTGCTGATTTTGAATTTTTCATAAACGCTCCTATAGGGTTAAGGGTTAATTACATTTATATTCCTATTTAATTAATACGTTACCTCTGATGTTTCTTCTATAAGATGCTGATGTTGAAGTTCTTTAACAGCTGCTTCAGCAGTCGTATGAGATGCATAAACGGCTACAACAGAATTATTCTCATTCATGATTTTCTCCCTCGGAAAGTATTTATACTTTCAAGATATTTATAGAAGAGATATGCCGTTTTCCTAATATCTATATTAGAAAAACGGCATTTTCTCTTGACGTTACCTGCTCTCTTTACATATTTGCTCGAATTTCTCCTTTAACTGATCCTTGGCTTGCCCTACAGCCTGCATGGCCTTCCACTTAGCTTCCATGACTTCAAGAACAGCACTAGCTTCTTTCTCCAGCTTAGGTCCCCATGCCTTTTGAATCTTGGCTTTGAGGATTTCAACCATTACAGCCTTCTTCGCCTCGTGGAACGAACACATCCACATCTTCATCTTACAAACCATCGGGTCCCCACCACATGCCCCGCCGCAACCACATTTGCTTTCACAATGACCTTGGGGCGCTGATGTTGTTTCACAAACACCTGTTTTTGCATCACATGAATTCATATAAAACTCCTTTTTTATTGCTACATTTACTGCGTTAACTTCATTAAGGCATTTATGGCCACTAAAAAGTTATGGTTTAAAGCTCCTTCTGCTTCAAACCAGTTATCCAAATCAGATCCACCTTTTTCTTGAAAGATCTCATAGGCTAATTGCCGTATAGCGATATCATCCACAAGCATCTTAGTGGGAACGTCCTTAGATTTTATTGACTTACTTGTTTGATCAGGCGTTTGCTTATAATGAAATGGTGCTGAGCCTGCTCCTGTATTAGAAATTTGTTCTGCTACTGATTGAAGATGCGCGTTTCTTGACATTCTTCCTCCAGTTTTATTTATCTAAGAGAACCTTTAAACTTCGCTCTGCTTCCAGCCAATTATCTAAATCAGATCCGCCTTTTTCCAGATGAATCTGATAGGCCCGAAGCTTTATATCACTATTGTCCTCATCTGCTTTTGTTAAAATATCTCCCGACTTCACTGCCACACTTGATTGATAAGGATCGTAATGAAATGGTGCCGCGCCATGCTCTTTGTTATTTCTTTGTTCCTGGTTAGTTTCATGATGAGTATGTTTTGACATATTACCTCTCTGATAGCGGTACCGCGAAAGCTGCCGGTGGGCAAGCGGACGCTATTCTCTTTTGTTTATTTAAAAGGTGAGATGCTTTCAATATTTTCCCACGTCTGTTCCAAGCGTGGATGTTCCGCTGCTATTCGTATTTTTAAAATCTTTAACACTGCCAAAAAATCTTTAACTTCCGTAATGAACCCTTTATCGCCGGTAAAAATCTTAATAAACTCTTTAAAAGTATCTTTTGTCAGGCCTTTGACTGTCTCAGTATTAATAACTCGCTCAAGATAAAGAATAATTCTCCCAAGTTCACCATGATTTAACCACACCCCTTCGCAGGATTGGCATTTCTCAATGATGATTTTCGACTGGTGGTATGTTAAGGATTGCATTTCTCTTAAACATTTCGGACATTGTTTTCCAACAGACACAACACTTAACTTCTGGGCATCTTTTCCAAAAGGATCAAAATCAAGCCATCTTAGACCATCATCCACTTTATTCTTTGCCAGTATCAATTGGCTTCTGTCAAACCATTTTCCCTTACATTTTAAACATTCATAAATTTCAATACCCTTTAATTTAGCAACCTTCAATTCGTTTTGACAATCTGGACATTTCATAAAATTGAATATCCTTTCTTTGTACACAGTCTTTTTATATAGTCTCTCATTTCTTATTAATACTTATGAATTATAAACGGGATTCTATATCTAAAACGTATTCTATGGAGAGACCTGAAATGAATCAATTGTACCGGGGTATAATAATGATTTTTCATGCAATCTTTAGACGATTAAACAACGGCACTTTGGCAATGTCCAGAATCAACGCAAAAACCACTGTTACCAAAAGTATTCCCCCTACAACAAATATGGGCAAAGATGACATGGCAATACCGCAAATTGCAAGTGTTGATGCTATTATCAGGTCCAATACTGATGCTCCGACGACCCAAAAACTTGGTTTGTTTGACCCCAGATGCTTACGTTCCCGATTCAAATAGGTGCATGCCTGACCTACAAAGACAAGGACTAAAAATGACAAAGTTTGCAGTTTTTCGATTCCAAAGCCCAAATGGAACTTTCCAAAAATTAAAATACTAGTACAAAAAACAAATTCAAAGAATCCCATAAAAACTCCCGCGAAGGTCAAAGAACTTATACGCCACGCATTAGGTATTGGGGAGGGTTGCACATTATCCGTCGTCAAAGACATGCCAAGAAGATCTCCGCCAAGCATACTGATGATCATTAGCATTGGAGTCAAGATGGCGTGTCCGGTAATAACTAAACCTATGGCAAAAAAGAACATCTTTCCAATTTTGTGTGTGAGTGAATTTAGGGTGTAAGTTAAGATACGCTGAAACGTTATCCGGCCTTCTCTTATTGAAGAAACAATTCCACTAAGACCAGGGCTAGTCAATACAATGCCAGCGGCTGACTTGGCAACGTCTGTGGCCGTTGATACGGCAATTCCCATCTGGGCCTGACGCAACGCCGGCGCGTCGTTAGCGCCATCGCCGCACATACCAACAATGTGCCCGCTTTTCTGAAACGCTTTAACGAGCTTGTATTTCCCTTCGGGAAGAATGCCTGCATAGACAACAAAATCTTCAGGTTTGACATTATCAGGAATAGGTCCATCTGGAGAGACTTTTCCATCAAGGCCAATGGCATGAGCTACAATCCCTGCTGTCACCGGGGCATCACCCGTAAGCATGACGACTCGAACGCCCAAGGTGTGCAACTGGGAAATCAGCTCGGAAGAATCACTTCGAGGGGGATCACTTAAGGCAATCATACCCGCAAGCTTCAATGCTGACGGAGGCCCTGCCCCTACGGCTAGCACACGAAAGCCCTGGATTTGAAGTTGGTTTGCAATTGCTGACGCATCGGTTACTGGTTGCGTTAAGCCAACGACTACGCTAAAAGCTCCCTTAACAACACGTACTGAAGTGCCGTTTGGATCCACTAACATCGCTTCAGACATTTTGGTCGTGGGATCAAATGGTACAAATTTAATCAATTTCGACAATTTAAGGACATCGGTTTGTGCGGCAGCTAAACGAATGGCCGCATCCAAGGGGTCTTGACCGCCCTCTGAACTTGCAAGGGCAGCCAATCCTAAAACTTGGGCTTCATTAAACCCTGGCATTGGACGCACAACGGTCACTTTCAACTCATTCTGCGTCAACGTACCTGTTTTATCCACACACAAAACATCAATGCTTGCCGCTTCATCTACGGCAGATAGCCTTGTTGGAAGTACACCCAAACGTCCTAAAGCCTGCGCGCCAAGTGCCGCCGCCAGCGTAAAAGTAGCCGGTAGTGCAACGGGAATAGATCCTATAAGTGCCGTGAGTACTAAAGGAATGATTTCAATTAATGGGAGCTTAAGAACGCAGGAATATCCCGTAAGCAATACGATGAGAGCACCGTTGAACATGGCGAGATTACGTACCACGCGTAAAACTGCCTTCTGCTGGGAACTTTCTACGTGAGCATTAGAAACCAGCTGGGCAGTGCGGCCAAATTTTGTATTCGTTCCTGTAGCCGTAACCTTGGCAATGGCTTCACCACGCCGTACCAAGGCTCCTGAATAGGTTTGAATACCACTTCCAGCTTCAATAGGTATGGATTCACCCGTGAGCAGTGACTGATCTAGAAGAACCTCACCTTCAATCAAACGAACATCTGCGGGAACAACGGCACCGAGTGATAACTTAACAATATCACCAGGGACAAGCCCAACAGCCGGTATGATTGACCAAACATTATCACGAAAAACAGAAGCATTCAACGCAAGCCGTGATTTCAACGCGGCTAAAGTCGCTTGGGCACGCCCCTCTTGAAAGAATCCAAGAATAGCGTTGAATGTTAAAAGAACTGCGATAATCCCAGCTTCGCTATAATTCCCTAAACAAAGTTCTAGTACTACCGCAGCTTCAAGCATCCATGGAACCGGCGCCCAAAAATTACCAAGAACCCTAAGCAATGGATGGTCACTCGTTTCAGGTACTGAATTTGGGCCCGACTTCTCTATCGATCTGCGAACTTCATCACTCGTAAGCCCCTTTTTATCATTTAGGAACGTCATTAGGGAAACCGGAATTTACTGCCGTAAAATCAGCATCAATAATATCGTCTTTATTATCCTTCTTCTTTTCCTGACTCGTAGGATTAACAAAGTCGGATGGCTCTTCAGAGGCACCTTGTTGTTTTGGGGCTGTTGCCTTATAGGCTTCTTCTGCCAATTTCTGCGCCATTTTTTCCAGAGATTCCATACCGCGCTTGATTTGATCAGCATTTTTACCTTTAATAGCTGCTTTCAGACTGTTCAATTCCTGTTCTATGTTGCCACGATCCGTATTAGAGATCTTATCCCCATATGACTTAAGTGAATTTTCAGTTGAATAAACAAGTGTGTTAGCCTGATTCCCCAGCTCGACTTCTTCCTTCTTCTTTTTATCCTCCTGGGCGTATTTTTCAGCTTGATTGACCATTCTTTCAATATCATCACTAGACAATTTTGTAGAAGCAGTGATCTTAATTGACTGTTCCTTGCCTGTGCCCTTATCCTTGGCCGTGACATGCACAATGCCATTGGTGTCGATATCAAACGTAACTTCGATCTGTGGTACGCCGCGTGGTGCTGGCGGGATTCCTACAAGATCAAAACGGCCTAATTCAATATTGTCATCAACCATCTGTCGTTCGCCTTGCAAGACCCGGATTGTAACAGCAGATTGATTTTCATCTGCTGTTGAAAAAATCTGGCTCTTCTTGGTTGGGATGGTTGTATTGCGGTCTATCAGTTTTGTAAAAACTCCTCCCATTGTCTCAATGCCTAAAGACAAGGGGGTCACATCTAATAACAAGATTTCTTTAGCATCTCCTGTAACGATCCCTGCCTGTATGGCTGCTCCTAATGCCACGCATTCCATAGGATCAACACCACGTTCAATCTTTTGACCAACTTCTTTTTCCAGGAATTGTTGAACTATAGGCATGCGAGTCGGACCACCTACCAAAATGACCCGGTCGATCTTAATATCAGAGCCTTGTTTAGTGCTGGCATCCTTTATGGCCTGGCGTATGGGTGCCCGGCATCGTTCAATGATGGGAGCAACCAAACTTTCCAATTTTGCCCGGTCAATGGTCAAGGTCAAATGCTTGGGACCATTGGCATCAGCGGTAATGAACGGTAAATTGATATCTGTCGAAATGGTGCTTGAAAGTTCTACTTTCGCTTTTTCCGCAGCTTCACGAAGACGCTGAAATGCCATTTTGTCATTCTTAAGGTCTATACCTGTTTCTTTCTTAAATTCATTGATGATATAATCAATAAGCACATTATCCATATCCGTGCCACCCAATTGATTTTCCCCGCAGGTGGCTAACACTTCAAATGTACTGGCCTTTTGTCCCGCATCCCATCCCATTTCAAGAATGGTAACATCAAGCGTGCCTCCACCAAGATCAAAAACCATGATCTTTTGCTCCTTGCCTACTTTATCAATTCCATAGGCAAGACATGCCGCGGTTGGCTCATTAATGATGCGCAAAACCTTCAAACCAGCTATCTCACCCGCATCCTTAGTTGCCTGGCGCTGATTATCGTTGAAATACGCCGGCACCGTGATTACGGCGTCTGTAATTGGTTCACCGAGATATTTCTCCGCATCAGCCTTAATCTTTTGTAAGATAAAAGCGCTGATCTGCTGCGGAGTAAATTCCTTGCCCATAGCTTTAAATTTAAAATCAGT
>CAZASA010000115.1:0-6415 GCA_964487685.1 uncultured Planctomycetales bacterium | reverse complement strand
TTTACCTTTCTTCTGCCCCAAGGCCATTGCATCAATATGGACGTCAAATTCCCTTTGGATAATTATCTTCAGATGGTCAATGCCCCTGAAGGCGTGCAAAGGGACAGTTTTGAGAAGGAGTTTATCAAGAACGTCAAGGAACGGATCAAGGAGATCCAGAACCGTGATTATATCAACCCGTCGGAAAATACCCTGGATTTTGTACTGCTTTTTATTCCTAATGAGCAGGTCTTCGGCCTTATCCAGGAAAAAATGCCGGATGTGATGGATTTTGCTTTAAAGCAGAAGGTAGTGTTGTGTTCACCTTTTACCTTGTATGCCATGTTAAGTGTTGTCCGGCAAGCCCACGAGCATTTCCGTTTTGAAAAGGACATCAAGAAGGTCATTGAATTGATCGAAGGTTTTACCAAAGATTACGAATTATTCAAGAACAGATTTGTGGATCTTGGCGGCCTGATCGATAAGCTGGGTGTTCAATACGCGGATATCAGTGATAAGAGCTTCAAGAAAATGGACGGAAAGATCCAGCGTATCGAAGACCACAAAAAAGGCCATAAGATCCCCTCAGGCCTGGAGATCGAAGCGGCAGTGCCGCGGGTGGCCAAGGACTTGATCGATGCGTCCTGAAATATTTTTTAGCGATCAAGGCCTTCTGGCCTTGATCAGTGATGCCTCCATCGATTTTGCCACGACGGATTTTGACAGCCCTTTGGCCCAAGACCAGCGTGCGTATCTAGAAGAGAAATGCGGTGTTGAAATCCCCCAGGTCTTTTGGCGTAAACAGGTCCATGGGGACCATATCCTGACAGCCCAGGGCGGTGTGGGATCTGTTAAGGATTGCCCTGATGCAGATGCCTATATTACCGATGAACGGAATCTACCTATTGCCATACGTACGGCGGATTGTGTGCCGGTTTTCATCTTTGATCCGGTACATCGAGTCATCGGCCTTGCTCATGCCGGATGGAGAGGGACTTACAAGGCGATCGCCGCCAAGACTGTGCAAAAAATGCAGGAAAAATACGGCAGCGAGCCTTCAGACTTAAAAATAGTATTGGGCCCGAGCATCCGCAAGTGCTGTTACAAGATAGGTGAGGAATTCAGGGATTATTTTCCGTCCTTTGTCGAGGACCGGGGAGGGTTTTTATACGCGGATATGATCTCTGCCAACCGCGAGCAGTTGCTTCAAGCGGGAGTCAAGCCTGAGAATATCATTGATAACGGCATATGCACGTGTTGCCGTAAAGATTATTTTTCTTTTCGACGGGACGGCAAAAAAGCCGGCCGCATGATATCGCTCATGATGTTGAAATAAGGGTAAGCTATGAAAAGTTCTTATATTATTGTCTTGGTCACGGCTAAGGATAAAATTGAAGCCTCCAAGATCGCCCGAGGCCTCTTGGAAGCCAAATTGATTGCCTGTGCTAATATTATGGACGGTGTTCAATCATTATTCTGGTGGGAAGGCAAAATTGATTTTTCCAGCGAAGCTTTACTGGTCATCAAGACCAAAAAGACGTTATTTAAAAAAGTCTGCTCCCAAGTCAAATCCTTACATAGTTATCAAACCCCGGAGATCATCGCTCTGCCTATTATTGACGGCAGTAAGGAGTATCTGCGTTGGATCCAATCTTCATGCGCTTAATTCTTTCAGTCCTTTTCTTGATTTTTTCTTCTTCAGCCTGGGCCATGGGCAATTTATCGACACAAGTGCCCAAAAATTCTTTGATAGGCCAGCAAGCTACGGATATTGTTTTGGGCAAGTCCGATGGAACAACATCCAGTGTCCTTGCATCGCGCGGGGGGAAGAAAGCGATCTTGGTCTTCTGGGCGTCATGGTGCCCGCATTGTTATCAAGAATTAGGCAATATCAATGACAATCTTGCATCTATTGAGCACACGGGTGTTAACGTTATATTGGTGGATGTGGGGGAGACTAAAGGGGAGGTTAACAGTTATTTTGACCGCCGCCAAATGAAACTCGTCAGTTTCATCGATGGGGACAGTGCTCTTCAGGACCCGTATCATCTCATTGGGGTGCCGACCATGGTATTTATTGACGACAAAGGCATTATCAAAAACGTAACCAACGAATTTCCCTTGGATTACGAAAATTACTTCAACTCTGCTGGCGCTTGATCTTGCTTTGCACGTCGGCTTTGGAGCGTAATTGGCTCATGAAGGTGATGAGGATCTGATTGCGTGCTTCGGCACTTAGCATTTGTTTGAAATTGACCTTATCTGATTCGAACTGCCCGTCATCAGGTTTTTCCATTTTTTCCAGGTAAATGATCGCTGGTCCCTGGGACGTGGAAATGACTTCGCTTAATTTCTTATTAGAATTCAGGGAATCCGCTTCTTGCTGGAATTCCTGGATCAATCCATTATTGGCCACATAATCCCGGCGGCCAAAGGCAGGGGTTTCCTGCGCAGTAAACCCAAGACCTGTTGCTGCAGTCTTGAAATCCTTGGTTTTTAAAGCTTCAGTCAGGCCGATGAGGGCCTTATCGGCTTGCGGCTTGGCCAGGGCAAATCCTTTTTCCAGCAGCACCGCTTGTTTGACCTTATCTTTGATATCATCCAAGGAAGGTGTCGAAGGATTTTTCTTTTCTTTTAACTGCACGATCTGCCAACCATCCGGCGCTTCCAGAGGAGGAGAGTATTCGCCTGGTTTCATGGCAAAAAATTTGGCGATATTATCCGGATTTGAAGCAAAGGTCAGGATCGGGGCATCCTGGGTGAAGGCACTCGATGTTTTGACTTCGAGCTTTAAAGCTTTGGCAACAGCGGCAAAGTCAGAACCTGGTGTCAGTTCCTTAGAAAGAGTGTCAGCCATGGCTTTGTCCTTGGTTTGTACATAATTAAGGACGATCGTGGCCGGCACGCGAAACTCTTCCTGATGTTGACCATAATAAGTTCTGATCTCATCATCGCTTGCAGAGGCATTCTTGGCAAAATCCGAAGCGCCAAACAAAACGTATTGCAGGGTGAGCTTTTCATTGCGTTTTTGGTATTCTTTCTTAAGCTCGGTATCGCTTAAGAGTGTTTCAGGGGCAACGGTATCGATCAGCTTTTTGATGATCAATTGTTTGCGTACACCTTCTTCAAAGTCATGGATGGAGCGATCAAAGATACGGGAATTTTGGACAATTTCCTCATAGAGGGTCTGGTCGAATTGGCCATCCCTTTGAAAGAAAGGAAAAGTGGCGATGAAGGCAACAACTTCCTGGTCAGTGACGGTAATATTGCGTTTTTGGGCTTCTTTAAGCAGGATCAAACGGTCCCAAGCTTCTTGCTCGAGGTCCAGTTTACCTTCATTCTTAAAGAATTCATCACCGTAGGCCCTAATGGCCTGATCGCGGGCGTCCAAATAAGCTTGTTGGAAGTTCTTCATGCTGACACTATGTCCGTACATGGTACCGGCGGAAGTGCCATTATCAATCCGGTAAGCAGTACCGAAAACACCAAATGAAAGTATAATGATGATGGCAATGAACCAAAGGATAGTTTTGTTCACACCTTTTCTGCGCAGGACTTCAAGCATAATAATTCTCCATTAAAAAGACCCCCGACAAAAGCGTTCGGGGGTGACACGCTGTGGATAAAATCATGGCATTATAGCGGAGCTGACAAAGTTTTACAATAAAATAACTTTACATATTATTGATCGGAGGCTATAATTTGCGTTCACTGGTCGAAATCGCAACTTATAAATTATCATAATAACGAAGGGAATGGTCCTTTTGAAAGACATTAAATTGAAATTAGGATTGCCTAAAGGCAGCCTGCAGGATGCAACGGTCGCTTTATTCGAAAAAGCGGGATTCAAGGTGGTTGTTTCCACCCGTTCCTATTTTCCTCAGATTGACGACGAGGAAATCTCCCCGGTGCTTTTGCGTGCGCAGGAAATGTCACGTTATGTTGAGGATGAAACGCTGGATTGCGGGATCACGGGCGCTGATTGGATCGAAGAGAACTCCTCCCAGGTCACATCTTTGGCCGAACTTTTATATGCCAAACAAACAAGCAACAAGGTCCGTTGGGTTTTGGCGGTCCCTGAAGCTTCCTCTATTAAATCTGTCAAGGACCTGCAAGGCAAGAAGATCGCCACTGAGGTTGTCAATGTCACCAAAAAATATTTAGCCAAGCATAAGGTCACCGCTGATGTGGAGTTCTCGTGGGGAGCCACTGAGGCCAAGGTAGCGACCGGCCTTGTTGATGCCATCGTTGAATTGACCGAGACAGGCTCAAGCTTGCGTGCCAATAAATTGCGTATCGTTGAAACATTGTGTGAGTCGACCACCCAGTTTATCGCCAATAAAAAAGCCCTTAAAGATCCATGGAAAAAGAAGAAGATGGACCAGATCATCTTATTGTTAAAAGGGGCATTGAACGCGAAGAACATGGTGGGGCTTAAGATGAATGTCCAGCGAAAGAATCTGGACAAGGTTTTAAAGGCGGTCACAGCATTACGTAATCCTACTATTTCACCCTTGGTGAACGACCAATGGGTTGCTTTGGAAACGATCATTGATGAAGGTACTGTGCGCAAGATCATCCCGGCCCTCAAAGATGCAGGGGCTGAAGGGATCATTGAATATTCGTTGAATAAATTGATCTATTAAAGATTCCCGCTTTCGCGGGAATGACAGTAGTAATTGTAGTATCTGTAGTAATTGTAGTATCTGTAGTAATTAAGGAAGGTATACAAATGCCCTGCGGAAGAAAAAGAAAACTGATCAAGATCAGGACCCATAAGCGTAAGAAATTACGCAAAGCTTTACGCCATCTCAAAAAGAGAGCCACGCGTTAATTGAGGAGGAGCGTATGCTGGGGGGCTCGCGCCTATTTGCGAAAGGGTTAATATTATCCTCGCTGTTGGCGGTTGCAAGCCCTTGCCATGCTTGGGGCCCGTCCTCAGAACAAAAAGCCCAGGCCTTGGCCCATTACATCATGGCTGTTTGCCATGACTTGAATGGAGAGAGCCCGGAAGCGATAGCTGAATATCAACAATCTTTAAAATTTGATGGTTTGCAAACAGCCCCCCGTTTAAAACTGGGGGCTTATTTTTTGCGCAATGATGAATTCCAGAAGGCCGCCGACCAATTAAAAGAAGTGACGCGCATTTCTCCACAAGAATCACAAGCGCATTATTTGTTGGCTTTGATCTATTCTTCCCAGCATAAATACGATTTGGCCGCGTCGGAATACGAAAATGTCCTTAAAACCTCCTCTGCTGATGACCCTGCCCGCAGTGATGTTTCCATGTATTTGGGGCAATTGTATTATGCCCAGGGGAAATACCGGCAAGCCATTGATCAATTACTGAAGGTCGTTCGTGACCAGCCGTCTAACACATCGGCCTTATGTTTATTGGGCTCGGTTTATTCGGACAATAAGGACCATCCTAAATCGATCGAAATATTCCGCAAAGTCCTACAGATCGAGCCGCAGAACAGTGAAGCGCTTAATTCTTTAGGTTATACTTATGCCGAGGATGGCGTTCATTTGGATGAAGCGATCAGGATGATCGCCAAGGCCATCGAGATCGATCCGGCTAATGGGGCTTATTATGACAGTTTGGGTTGGGCGTTTTATAAAAAGGGATCTTACCCCGAGGCTTTGGCCGCATTACAAAAAGCAGGGACCTATATCGAAGACGAGATCCTCTACGATCACTTAGGTGATGTCTATAATGCGATGAAACAATACACTCTGGCCCGTCGGTATTGGGTCAAGTCCCTTGACCTTGACCCTCACCAAATTTTAGTCCAACAAAAAATCAAAGAACTGGAAAAATGCATCGCCTCACAGTCCTCTCACCGGCTAAATTAAATCTTGTTCTCGATGTCCTGGCCAAGAGGCCGGATGGTTATCATGAACTTCGGACCATTTTCGAGCGTATCAGCTTGTCTGACCGGATCACCTTGACCGGTAATAAAAGCGGTAAGATCAGCATCCAATGCGCCCATCCCCATGTTCCCCGAGGCCCTGGAAACCTCGCATACAAGGCGGCGAAGTTGCTTTCAGATGAATTTTCAATTAGAGAAGGTTTAGATATAAATATTATAAAAAATATACCGGTAGCCGCAGGATTGGCCGGCGGGTCAAGCAATGCCGCGGCGGTTTTATCGGGTTTGAACCAATGGTGGCAATTAGGCCTGAGCCATGCCCAATTGGCCGGTTATGCGGCCCGCTTGGGCAGTGATGTGCCTTTCTTTTTATATAATAGTTCTTTTGCGCTGGGCACGGGCCGGGGAGAACAGATCAAGCCATTGGATATTAAGGCAAAATTATGGCATGTCCTTGTGACACCTAAGGTTAAAATGTATACGTCAGACGTTTTTGCCCGTCTTAAATTAAATTTGACAAACAAAAAGGATAATGTTAATATTTTGCTTCCCTTTTTAAGAAA
>CAZASA010000114.1:0-6594 GCA_964487685.1 uncultured Planctomycetales bacterium | reverse complement strand
TGGATTTCTTTTCAGCTTTGGCCTCTGATGTGGCCATGGCTATCCGTAATGCTCAATTATTTGAGGATTTAAAAAGGGAAGCAGAGCGCAATCGGAATCTATTTATTCAAACAACCATTGCCTTAGGTTCTGCCATTGAAGCCAAGGACACCTATACCCATGGTCATACTGAACGGGTGACTAAATATGCCTTGGCCATTGGCCGGCAAATGGAGGCGTCTAAAGCCTATACTTTCCCTTATAAGTTCTTTGAGAATTTATATATTGCCGGACTTTTGCATGATATTGGCAAAATAGGTGTACCGGAGTCCATTTTAACTAAAAAGGATAAATTAACTCTCGAAGAATATGAGATCATGAAAAGCCATACAACCAGAGGAGCTGAGATCCTTGCTCCATTGACAGGATTTGAGGAAGTTATTAATGGGGTTAAATACCATCATGAACGATATGACGGTAAGGGATATCCTGATGGGTTAAAAGGCGAAGGAATCCCTATGATCGCGGCTATTATTGCTGTCGCAGATACTTTTGATGCTATGACTACAGACAGGCCGTATCGGAAAGGATTTAGCAAAGATTTGGCTATTTCTGAGATAAAAGAATTTATTAATAAGCAATTTAATCGAAAGCCAGTAGAAGCCTTAATAGAGTTATATAGTAATGGTGAACTTTAAAGTGGAAGTTCTATCCTAAAAGTTGTTCCGTGATTTAGTTTACTTTCTACATGTATTTTCCCGCCGTGGTTTTCAACAATTCCTTGTGTAATGGCTAAGCCTAAGCCTGTGCCTTTGTCTTTTTTACTGAAAAATGGGTCAAAAATATGAGAAAGATCTTTTGGGTCTATGCCGTGGCCGGTGTCGATGATTTCAAGGGTGTATTGATATATTTGGATTCCCACGTGCGCGGGAATGACATTGGTCTTTACTGTTAGGGTGCCGCTGTTGGGCATGGCGTCTATGGCATTTAGGAATATGTTTAATAGTATTTGTTTGATCTGTTTTGAATCAATATTAATGAGGATATCTTTGTTCTCAAATAAGGTGTTTATAGTTATTTTATTAGTGATTAATTTATTATTAAGAAGATCCAGGGTTTGTTCAATAAGATGGCAAATATTGGTTGATTCAAAATGAGGGGGAGAGGGCTTAGCATAAATTAAAAGGTCTTGGACTAAATTATCTATTCGATCAACTTCTTTGCTGATAATTTTTGAGAATTTTAATAGGAATTCTTTATCGTCTAGTCTTGAAGGTAATTGTTCGCTAAAGGTTTTGATTGGAGTGAGGGGATTTTTGATCTCATGGGCCATGCCGCTGGCTAGAATGGCTATGGATTTCATTCTGTCTGATTTAGTAATTTCCTGTCTTAATTGTTCATTTTGTTGTGAAATTTCCACGGGGGTTGCTCTCAATAAAAAACGGTCAACGAGATTCTGGATATTATTTTTTAAGGGAATAAACGCGATTGCAATAATGATGGACCCTATAATTGTACTGGAATAACCGAAATATTGATGGAATATATGTTGGGATATTAGAACACATAAGATGTAGGTTAAGGAAATTATGGTTGCCATTATAGAGTAGATAAGACTGCGTTTAATGACAATATTTATGGGTAAAAGGCGATGATAAAAGATACCATAAGCGATCAGGGCGACATATAAGAATATCCCAATTTGCCATACCGGATAAATAAGTACTCCATAAGCTGGCAGTAAAGTACTGGTTCCTCCAAGGAAACCTGCGACCATTGCCCAAAAGATAAGAAGAGAAGGTGTCCTATCTAACTTGGAGATCTTAAGTTGTTTGATAAATTCATAAAATGAATATAAGACAATGATTCCCCACAACATAAAGAATATATTAAAAAATGGAGTGATTTGATTGTAATATAAACTATTAAATAGAAGTTTTGTTTTATTTATGCAGAGGCCGGTAAAAAGAAATAGAATTGAAAAGAATATAGCTTGTGCATAGCAAAATAAAATTATTTTTGTTCTATTAAGTTTATAATATGCGCTTACAAAATGATAAAAACCAATGGATATAAAAACAGATCCCGTATAAGCAATTTTCCAGAAAAATAATGCTTGAGTAGAATTATGAGATATTCCAACCAGAAAGGCACCCAAAGACCAGGTTGCAACTGCAAGGTTAAAATATGCCCATAAACGATGAGCTTTATTCTCAGCGTATCTTGCAATGAAATAAGCTAAGGTTAAGCCTGAAATTGTAATCAATAAATTTATGATACTAAATAGATTCATAAAGGTAAAATGACTGTAAATTTTGTTCCTTGATTGATTTTGCTTTCTACCGCTATTCTGCCGCCATGCTTCTCTATTATTCCTTGTGTAATAGCTAATCCGAGGCCTGTTCCTTTTTCTTTTTTAGTGAAGAATGGTTCGAAAATATGAGGGAGGTCTTTGGGGGCTATGCCGTGGCCGGTGTCGGTGATGGAGATGATGTATTGATGTGTTTGGATTCCCGCGTTCGCGGGAATGACATTAGAAGTGGCGGGAATAGGATTGGTCTTGATGGTTAGGGTGCCACCATTGGGCATGGCGTCTATGGCGTTGAGGATTAGATTGAGCAGGGCTTGTTTTATTTGATTGGGGTCGGCTTGGATTGTTGAATTGGTGGTAAGTTCTTTTATTACATGAATACTTAAGGTATTAAATTTGGATTCCAGCATGATTAGGATATTATTGATAATATCATTGGGATTAATGGATTGTATTTGTGGCGGGGATGGCTTAGCAAATAATAGTAATTCGTGGACAAGATTGTCGATACGGTCAATTTCCTGTGGCATAATTTTCTGATATTGTTTCATGAATTCGGGGTCGTTTTTCTTTTGTGGGACAAACTCAGAAAATGTTTTAAGCGTGGTCAGAGGGTTTTTGATTTCGTGAGCCATGCCGCTGGCTAAGATGGCAATCGCTTTCATACGTTCAGTTTGGGTCACTTCTTGCCTTAAAAGTTCATTTTCTTCAGCAATCTGCATGTAACTTCCTTTAAAGAAAGTCTTTTCTATGAAATTCTGGATAAAATTCCGAAGAGGGATAAAAGCAATGGCGATAAAAGTGGCGGATGATAAGGAAATTAACATTGATTTATAACCAAACATAGACTGAAGAATATGTTCAGTGAAGAAAATTGACATTAAATAAAAGATTGTGATAATAGTGATCAAAATTGTATAAACTAGACTTTTTTGAAAGACAATTTGGATGTCCATTAATTGATAGCGGACTATAGCGAAGCTTGTGATAATTAAATAAATAGAAACAGGAATATATCCAAAGGCATGTATAGGAATATTATAATTGGGTATAAAATCAAATATTCCACAACTTAATGCTCCGAATGAACTTATTAAATATTTAAGGTGATTGCGTTGTTTGGGGGTGAGTAAAGGATCATTAAGTCCTTTAAGCATGACTTTAAAAGAGAAATAGATCAAATAAATACAATGGATGACTAAAAGGGGATGAAGAACGCCAGCATGGGGATATGGATACCATTGGTAATATGTCATTCCCTTGATGATCCAATCTGTTGTTATACTTAAAATAGAAAATGTCAGGCCAATTAATGAATTAATTTTGATCCAAAATTCATATTTGGGGGCTTGTAAATAAGTGCTGCTAAAAGTGAATGTAGCAATAGGTATAAAAGATATAAAGCAAAAGGATATTCTGGACCAGGTCACTAAAAGTTTATCAGTGTAATAAAAATTATCAGGAATATAAAATGAAAACCAAGCGGCAAAAGTAATGCATATTCCTAAAAAAATGCGATTTAATTTAGCTTTGGGATTTTGCAGGATGACAAACATCCCGCAAATAATGGCAATTATCATGCAAAGTAATGGCAGGAATGTATTAGGATTGAGATGCATAATATTAGATTCCCGCTTCCGCGGGAATGACATTAAAGGAAAAGGCAATGACAATTTGATACGGGGGAATGAAAATTGACACCTTTAAGATCCCAGGTTCTTTTTGACTGTATCCAGTATTTCCTGTGACTTGAAGGGTTTGATGATGTAGCCGCTGGCGCCTAGTCTTGCGGCTTCGGCGGCGGTCTCGACGGATTTGTAGCCGGTGACCATGATGATTTTTAAGCGGGGGTATTTTTTCTTTATTTCCTGAAGGACGTCCAGACCATGGGTCTTGGGCATCTTGATGTCTAAGAGCATGACCTTGATGTCCTTGCTGTGGGACAGGACTTCCAGGGCCATATCACCGGAATCAACACTCACCAGCTCGTAATGATCTCCCAATACCAGTTTTAAGGATTCGCGAATTCCTTCTTCATCATCGCAGATAAGGATCTTAGGATTTGACATACGAGTTTTTCCTTCCGGCTTGATGTTCTTTTAAAGTGAAACGGGCGTAACTATACTAATGAGCTTGACCGCTCCTTTCCCTATATTCCTATAATAATGCGTCAGCGCTGCATCGAAATACAGGGTATTGTGCTTATGTAACATAAATACCTGGGCATTGATGTTGATCTCAACGTGGCCTTCCAGGACAAAGATGAATTTTTCGGCACCGCCTGATGTTTGTTCTTTATTGGTCTTGCCGCCTGCTTCGATGGTCACGAGGGTCGGCATCATTTTTTTGTTCATGATGTTCTTGGTCAGGATCTGGAAGGAAGCTTCGTTGCTGTGAGTGAAAACATCCATGGTTTTGTCCTGGCCGATATCAATGATGGCATTTTCCTGGCTTAGTCCCTTGTAAAGCTCGGTGACATCAATGCCAAGGGCGCGGGCGATCTGCATATGGCACTCAAGGGTGCCGACCATCTTTTTATTTTCAATACGGCTTAAGGTGGCCATCTGGACACCGCTTTGTTCTGATAGTTCGGTCAATGACACTCTTTTGGCCTTGCGAATTGCTTTAAGTTTTTCTCCGATAAACATATATATTCCTTTGGTTTAGGGATGATGACGATTGCTTGTAAGTTTACCATTTTTTGATGAATTTACAAGTAATTTCGTATATTTACCTTTAATCATTTAGTATTTGACAATTTATCAAATTGAAATTATACTTGAACTTATCCGTTTAATTCCCCCCATAAAAGGAGACGAAGGTATGCCAGTCGAGACAATTGATATTAAGGTCATCAAGATCCATCGCCTGACGCAGGAAAGCCGTATAAAAGCTTTTGTAGATTTAGCCATCAATGACGCGCTTTTGATCAAAGGGATCAGGGTGGTCCAGGGCAAAAAAGGTTTGTATATTTCCATGCCGGTCGAGCAGGGCAAGAATGAACGCTGGTATGAACGTGTGCGCTGTTTGAACCAGCCTATCCGTTCGCAGATCTCCCAAAAAGTCCTTGAGGCTTACGGGGTTTAAAAAATTTTATTATTCGAGTGCCCACTAATCTTAGGCAGAACGCTTAAAGGTTTCCGGAGGCTCTTAAGCTACGGGGGCTGTCGATGATCAACGCCGAACATTCCGCCGGGCTCTTCGAATAATATTTAGAAAAGACATTAAATGAAAAATATAAATGCCTAGGGAATACGTTAAGCTCCTTTCCGAAATTAAAACGCGTATTCTTAATGCCAGAATACAAGCTTATCGCTCGGTTAATAAGATTCATATCCAATTATATTGGGACATCGGCAGGAGCATTACAAAACAGCAAGAAAAATATAAGTGGGGCAATGCGGTAGTTGAAAAACTTGCTAATGATTTGAAAGAAGATCTAAAAAGTACATTCGGTTTTTCGGTTCAAAACCTTTGGTATATGCGCCAATTTTATCTTGAATACAGAGATGATCCAAATCTCCAACAGCTTGTTGGAGAATTACCTTGGGGACACAATATCCTTATATTTTCACAGGTTAAAAACAAAGATGAAAGATCCTATTATCTAAAAGGATTCCATTATCAGAAGGCCATTGCCAAACAACATAATTTCCCTAAAGCTCTTTCAGAACATTTTGCCCAGCAGGCCGATGAATCTTTAAAAAGCGTTTATAACCTGGATTTTCTAGATATCACAAAACCAGTTTATGAACGTGAATTGGAGCGACGGTTAGTTGATAAGGTTAAACGGTTTATGCTTGAACTTGGCAAAGGATTTTCTTTTATTGGAAATCAATTTCGTCTTACGTTAAATGACAACGAGTATTTTGTGGACCTGCTTTTTTATAATCGTATTTTAAAAAGCCTTCTTGCGGTGGAACTTAAGACAGGGATATTTGAAATAGAATATGCCGCTAAAATGGATTTTTATCTGGATTTGCTTAATGAGCAGGTGAAGCTAAAAGATGAAAATCCTTCCATAGGTATTATTTTATGTGTCAAAAAAGATGCTGTTATTGTTGAATACGCAATGCGCCGGGCCTTAAATCCTATGGGAGTTGCAGAATACAGGCTTACCGCTCATCTACCAAAGGCGTTAAAAGCTATTTTACCTTTTGAAGAAGAAATGAAAGTCCAGCTACAAAATGAAATAAAACATGGAAAATGAGTCCGTTTTTTTCATATATTATTCGAGTGCCCACTGATCTTAGGCAGAACGCTTAAAGGTTTCCGGAGGCTCTTAAGCTACGGGGGCTGCCAGG
>CAZASA010000113.1:0-6731 GCA_964487685.1 uncultured Planctomycetales bacterium | reverse complement strand
AAACGGCTAGAAAAGCGGAAATCGCTAGATCCAGCAAAATCTTAGAACAAGCAGATATCGAAAGAGTCGCAGGAACTCAAAAGCGTATAGCTTCAGAAGGGATCAAAAGAGCGTTAAATAGCGGAGAAATTAGTGGAAAAGACTATATCGCCGAAATAACAGGATTTAAACCTTTACTTTCGCAATCAGGCGCTCAATTAAAAACAGCTACCAAAGAATTTCTTCTTGGTAATATTAAACGCATTGGTAATAAGCCTAATCAGTGGATTGAACAACAGATCGCTTCAATGGCTCCAGAGATAGGTAAGACAAAAGAAGCCAATTTAGCTGTAGTTAATGCCTTAGAAGCAGAAGCAGATATTGATGAAAGACGCACTGAGATTATAGATCGTCTAGAACAAGAATTAAAAGCCGCTAAAAAATATGTTCCTGGAAATATTGGAGCATTAGCCGAAAAAGAACTCCAGGTCTATGCACGCGAGCGTCAAGATCAGCTTGCTTATGATCTAAGAAAAATTCATGAAGAAGCTCATCCTATTGATATAGCGAAAATCGAAAAAGTTCCTCAAGGAACACCTCTTACAGTCGAAAAAGCCGCCGTTTTATTGAAAAAAACCGAAGGCGACGAAGAAAAAGCTAAAAAACTTGCAGAAGGTCTAGGTTATACGATTCCTTCCTCTGCAATCTATGCGAGAGAGTAATGAGTTCAATCTTTCAATATGCTAGCCGTCCAAAAGAAAGCGCTTCAGTAGAGCCTCCAATTCCTGGTCAGCAATCAGCGGAAGCAACGCCAGCTCCCGCAAATACCGACAAAACTCCATCTATTTTTCAAGTTTCACAAAGCGCTATTAAACCTGAAGATGTTTCAAGAAAGCCTCATCCATTGGAAGAATTTGTGCGATCTGAAACTCGTATGACAGCGCGAGCATATGAAGCTGTTGCGGGATTACCCGGCGATATATCTAATGCCGCATTAAGAGCCGGAAAATGGTTTGCTGGCAAACTTGGTTTCGATATGGATTCTGAGGGAGCTAAAGACATAGAAAACATCATGTCTAAGCTTCCAACTTCCCAAAATATTCGAGAATTTCATGAACGATTTAGTGGAGATGTTCTTAAACCTCAAAGTAAAGAAGAAGAGATCACCGATGAGGTTGTGCAGGATTTGTCAACATTATTAATGCCTGTAAGGGGCAGAATTCCTTTCGCTAGAGCTATTGGAACTATTGCAGCAGGTTCAGCAGCTCAAGAAGGTGCTAAATTATTTGGATTTGGCGAAGAAGGCCAACAGAACGCCAAATTAGGCGCTATGACCATTATGAGTTTTGCCAAGCCCGGCACAGCTAAGAAATATGAAAATATGCTCTATAATGAAGCTAAAGCCCTTCAAGGAAATGCTACAGTTTCCGCTAGACATGTTCGCAAAGAAACGCAGGATCTTATCAAAAATCTGAAGAAAGGTGGAACAGCCGGATCAAAAACTGACACATTAATCAAAGCAGAAGAGATCTTAAAAAGTATTAAGAATGGAAGAATTGAAGTTAGCGAATTAACAGGCTTCAAAAATACTATCAATGAAGCTAGAGGAAAGTTATATAAAGATCCATTAATTGATAAAATTGGGCGTAAAGCAGGATTAGCCAATCTAAATAAAGCAAATGCTATCGTTGATAATGGTCTAAAGGAATTCGGCAAAGCCAATCCTAAATGGGAAAAACTCTATCGTTCTGCCAATGAAGTTCACGGTGCAATCGCACAAAGTAAGAAAGCCAGCAATACAATCACACGATTTGCCAAAAAACATCCTCATGTTACCGGAGAAGCTGGATTGGGATTGCTCGCCGAAGCCATTTTCTATCCCTGGAAATTTGCTGCAACCGTTGGAGTAGGCGGAGGAGTAGCGGGCGGCATCAAAGCTTATGAATTAGCTCATCGCGTCATCAATAGTCCAACGCTTCGGAAATATTACATGCACGTCTTTAAAGAGGGATTAAAAGAGAACTCCAAGGGCATAGCTAAGAATATGCAGAAACTCGATTCCGAACTCAAAAAAGAAAAAGAAACTAGAGATCTTTTAAAAGAATTAGGTCTTGATTAGTCGCCGGTTCCACCGATGATTAGAAATGCAAGAACCAATCCCATGATGATAGCCATATAACGCTCCTATGTTAACAAAATCTTAATGAATCTCTGGTTTTATCACAATATAAAGAAATTATTTGAATTTTAGTGTAAAATAAAGTTTATACACCCACAATAAAGGAGACCCCCATGACTACACTTCCACAATATCTTCCGTTCTATGGCGGAGGTCAAGTTCCCAACCCAGCTAACGTGAAATATTCCACTGGAGCACCTTCCACAGTTCTGACTGAAGATCGTCTTGGTACGCTTGATGTCAGCTCAACTGGAAACGTCTATGGATTAGTCTCTAAAACAGGCGGAGTAAATACCTGGGCCATTCTTGGTGGTGCAACAGGCGCAGTTGCCACAATCAACAGCTTATCCCCAGTTGCCGGAAATATCATCATTGCTCCTACAGCCAATCAAATCGGCGTGGCTAATGCTGGCCATACCGTCACATTAAGCCTCCCAGCAGCCATCATAGCTCCAGGCTCGATCGCATCTACAACGACAATAGCTTCGGGTACGACATTAACAGGCGGAACAGGCATCGTCGCGACAACAGGCAACATCTCTGCAACAGCAGGAGCCGTTAATGCCGGAACATCCATGACAGCCACTTTGGGCAATATTACTGCCACAAATGGGCAATTCGTTGGTTCAACAGCGGGTACAGGATTCCTATTCAATGCTAATAGCAATAGCGGTGCAGCTTCAGGCCCGGTAGTTCTAAACTCAAGAGCCGGACAAGTTACCTTCACGACTGTAAGTATTGCCGCTGGAGCAAGCCTTACACTCACTATGACGAATTCTGCGATCACTGGATCAGGAACTCAAATAATTTACTCTATGTTTGGAGCGACAGCGGGCGCAGCTCTTTCAATTGTGAGCGTCACTAATTCGGCTGGATCATCTGCCATCGTTGTAACAAACGGAACAGGCGCTACGACCACCACAGCAAACATTTCTTTCAATTTCCTTGTCGTAAATTAAGGTACATCATGGCTTCCGAAGGAATAAGGTTTTTTCCAGATCTGCTTCGCTCTTTTGATTCGGCGACTTTTAGCGGATCTTATCAAGCAGTTGGCGGCCCTTTGCCTCAAAACGCAAGGGTTGTCAAGTTCACTAACAATAGCTCGGTAGGCATCACTCTTTCTTGGGATGGTGTCAACGACCATGAATTTCTACCACCGAACTCGGGCTTTGTGATTGATGTCACAACTAATCGAGATTCAGTCGAAGAAATTTGCCTAATTGTTATTGGAACTCAATTCTATGCCAAAGGCTCCGCAGGGAGTGGATTGTTGTATATCTCAAACTATTACACTCATTAGGGGTATATGTCTCAAATACAAAACTTATCGCCTATTGTTGGTACTGGGTTCATCTCGACAATTAATAATATTGGGCCAAATGGAAGTGGTAATTTCACTGTAGAGTCTACCGACGGCTCTGTCACTATTACTCCAATAGCGAATGGTGTTAATTTATCCGTTGCCGCCGTGACTTATTATTCTTTGACTCCTTTCATAGTGGGTTCGGATATTCACTCACAATATTCGACAATTGGAGCGGCAATCACAGCGGCGGTTGCTGCCGGAGCTAGTTCATCTACTCCAGCAGCCATATTTATCAAATTCAATGGTTCTCCTTACACAGAGAATCCAGTTCTACAAGATGGGATCAATCTAATTGGATTTGATGGTGGAAACTTCAACAATGCAGGCAATTCTACCGCTATTACTGGGAAGATCACTTTTTCTGGAGCAGGTTATGCCTCAGTTCAGGGGTTAACGCTAAATACTAATGGCGATTACTTTGCTGAATTTACAGGTAGCAGTTCAGTAAATATTCTATTTAAGAATTGTACGTTAAATGCAACTAATGCAAATGGATTACACAATACAAATACCGCTGCAAGTATTTTGATCTGGTATTGCAATGGGAATTGCACGACGAACACCTTCTTTATCTGTACAAGCCAGGGTGTTGATGTAAGATATTCTTATCTCTTTAGCCTAAACACAACAACCGCTTCAACATTTACTAATGCCGGATTTACCTCACATTTCAGTGAGTTATTTTTCCCTGTCACAGTAAGCGGAACGGGTTTTTATAATATTATCAATTCACGAGTGGTTACAGCCGCGGCATGTGTCACAACAAGCGGATCAGGCCCATCTGTGATAAACAACTCTGAGTTCATTTCTTCAACATTTAGCTCATTAGTAATCAATGGCTCCGCGGTAATCCCAGTAATGAATAGCAGTTTCCAAAGCTCCAATACAAACGTGATAACTGGATCTGGTACGTTGAACTATGCTTTCCTTGCGTTTTATGGTTCTTCCTCTGGCGTCAATGTATCAACACTAACCCCATTACCAACTTTAATATAGGAAAAATATGACAATAGGTTCAAATTCAAGCGGTCAATTTTTCGATACAAGTCTTAACAGTAATGGCACTCTTTACGCTACTTCGGCAGGAGTCATAGCAAGTACACCCAATGGTACTACTGGACAGGTATGGACTGCAAACACAGGTTCACCCCCTGGCTGGGCTAATTCAGCAACTTCGGGAACAGTGACAACAGTATCCGTAGTAAGTGCGAATGGATTTGCTGGGACAGTCGCTAACGCCACAACTACTCCAGCCATCACCATTTCTACGAGCATAACAGGGGTTTTGTCAGGAAATGGAACAGCTATTTCTGGAAGTGCAGTAACTCAATATGATGTCCTCGTAGGAGGAGCATCAAATGCTATTTCATCTGTAGGCCCTGGAACTTCAGGTCAATTATTGCAATCTGGAGGCAACGCTGCAAATCCAGCTTATACGACGGCCACTTACCCATCTTCAACGACACTTAATAATCTTCTCTTTTCTTCATCAGCAAATGTGGTGGGTCAAATATCCGCTGGAAATTATGGGGTCTTAATCAGTGGATCGACAGGAATACCGTCCTGGCTTGCGAATGGCACGACGGGACAAATCTTGACGGCCACAACTTCTGGCACGCCTTCATGGTCTTCGCCTGCTGCGGGCGGAATAACGACCATTAATGGCGATAGCGGCTCGATTACCGGCTCAACGGTTACAATATATGCAAATAATGCAGGTAATATTTGCGGGTCATCAGTATTATTTTCAAATAGTGGAACGACTTCAACATTACAAGTAACTGACTCAAATTTCAATACTATAATTGGCCTAAGTGCAGGTAAAGCTGGCATAACCGGATCGGATAACGTCGGCTTAGGTAGATGGGCTTTGTTGAGCTTGACATCTGGCACGCAAAATGTCGCTTTAGGTTATAGCACTTTAGCAAACGTAACATCCCATTCAGCTAATGTCGCTGTAGGATATACATGTCTCAGTAATGCCCTTGGAAGCAATAATACAGCAATCGGAAATGCGGCTGGAGTTCTATTATCGGGTGGTAGTGACAATATTCTAATCGGTAATAATTCCGCAAGTAACTATAGTGGAAACGAAGGCAGTAATATAATTATCGGAAATGCCGGTACAGGGGCAGAATCTCATGTTGTTCGTATCGGGACTCAAGGATCAAGTACAGCTCAACAAAATAAATGCTTCATCGCTGGAATCACCGGGGTTACAGTTACAGGTGCAGCCGTTCTTTGTGATGGTACAGGACTATTGGGAACAGTTGCTTCTTCACAACAATACAAAACAAATATCCAAGATTTAAAAGAAGATAACTTCATTAAATTACGTCCTGTTTCATTTAAATACAAAAAACAAGACAATGACGATATCCATTATGGGATGATCGCCGAAGAGGTTGAAAAAATCTGCCCCGATCTCGTTCTCTATAAAGACGGAAAACCCGACTCTATCAAATACCATGAAATGCCAGCTCTCCTCTTAGCTGAGATCCAAAAGCTCAAAGTCGAAATCAACGATCTCAAAGCCAGTCTTAAAAAATAAGGAGTCCTATGTCAATCTTTCAAAAATTCCTTAATATCTTCAAGAAAGCACCAAAAGCCGTTAAACAGCCCTAGGCATGCCTCAAGCCTCTTTAGGCGCTTTTAGGCCCATTAGAAAGCGTCCCCATCTATTCTCCGTCTTAGCTCCCAGAGCTTTTCTATACAAATACATCTCATAAGCCTTACATTCCCTACACTTCCGCCTTGCGTTGGTGCGCTTCAATATGCCTGGAGAAAAGGCCAGTTCGTCTTTTTCCTTCTTGCAACCATAACAATGGGTCATTTCTTTATCACTTTATATCCATTTCTTTCAAGAAATTTAATAGAATGATTTATTTTATATTTTTTTAATTGATGTGGAGCTGCTTTCTTTCTAGAATGATAGAAAGAACTCATGCAATCTCGACAATAGATATTTTTACCATCTATCGACGCGCATGAACGGGTGAAAGACGTAAGCTCCTTCTTTGTTTTGCAATTAACGCATGTTTTTTTCATTTGGGTCTCTCCGGGTAATGTAAAATAATCTCTTGCCAATGTGTTAAATCTTTTGGCTGGTATTCTCCTGCCGAAAAGTTAATTCCATCCCAATAAAGCGCGCACTAGCCAAGCTTATGATGGGTAGGATAAGCCCAAAAGACTCCCTTTTGCTTTGGA